>DATMOQ010000074.1:0-3841 GCA_035568195.1 Gemmatimonadales bacterium | reverse complement strand
ACGCCGCCCGCAACGCCTTCAAGGTCGAGCGCAAGAGCCGGTTGCGGATGGCTTCGCGCCAGCCGTCCTCCGGTGACCGCAAGACGATCACCGGCATCAGGTCGTGCACCGTGACCACCACCGGCCGCCGTCTGCAGCTGTTCAGCAAATGCGCGTACGAATGATCGAGGATATGCACCACCGACGCGCGCCGCGCCTCGCCGCGCAGCCGCATCGGATAGAAGAAATGCCGGGCCGAGACGCGGTGCGGGGCATAGAACGGCCCGGGAAGGACGATCCGCGACGGATCCACATCCTGGTTCCACCAGCGCTGAAACTCGCCCGAGCTCCGGTTCCGCCCGCCGTCATCCCGTTCCCGCGTCAGCTCCCCGATGTGCGCCGCCAGCCGCACGTCGAAGCCCGGCCGCGAGCTCTCCAGCCAGTCGTGCAGCCGATGGGCGTACTTGTCCATCGCCGCCAGGCGCTCGAGGGGAAGATCGGGGACGAGAAGGACCCGGCTCACTTCATTACTTCTCCCCAGAAATGGAGATTCCGCTCCGCCACTGCTTCATCACTGAAGTGCGCCAGCGCCCGCGCCCGCGCGGCCTCGGCGTACGACCACCGGGCTTCGGGGTCGGCCACGCCGCCGATGGCCCGCGCCAGCGCCTCGGGATCGTCGGGGGCCACCACGAGCCCGGCGTCCCCGATCACTTCCGCCGTCGCCCCCGACGACGTCCCGATCACCGCCACCTCGTTCGCCATCGCTTCGGCCAACGTATGCGCCGTCGGCTCGCTCCACTCTTCGGACGAGCGCGACGGCTGCACCAGGACGTCGAGCGTGGGCCACGTCCGCGCCACATCCGCCGCGGACAACGCGCCCGCCCACCGGACCCGCGCCGCCAGGCGCCGGGCGCTGGCCAGCGCCTCGAGCGCCTCGCGCTCCGGCCCGTCCCCCACCACGGTGAGCGTCCAGGCCAGCTCACGGTGACGCGTCAGCGCCTCCAGCAAGGTATCGAGCCCCTTGCGATGCACCAGACGGCCGACGAACCCCAACGCCATCCCCTCGTGGTCGGCGTGCTCGGGGTGGTTGGGGACTTTGACGCCCAGGTGCGGGATGACCGTGATGGGTACGGAGTCGCGATCGCCGCGGGCCAGCGCCGCCGCCCCCTCGCTCGCCGCCACCACGCCGCGCACCGACTTGAGCAGCCGGCGCCGGCGCCACCCGGCCGTCAGCCCCCGCTCCCCGGTCCGGTTGCCGGACACGTTGTCCGCGACCCCCACCACCACCGGGATCCTCAGTCGGGCCGCTGCCTTCACCACCTGGCGGGTCACCTGCGTGCCCAGCTCTTCTTCTATCTGGATCAGCTCGGGGCGCTTGTCCCGGAGGAGAGAGCCCAGAACCCGGCTCGCGAACCGGTAGCGAAGGGGGTCACCCGGGGTGGACGTCTGGACCGGAAAGACCTCGACACCCGCCTGCCGCTCCCAGCTCGTCTCGACCTGACGCCCCAGCACGGGCTCCCGCCAGCGCTGGGGGACCGCGATGGTGACCTCGAGGCCGCGTGCCGCGAGCGCCCGGGCTTTCCCGCGATTCGTGGCCGAGACGTAGCGATGGGAGATGAGGAGGATGCGGTGCATCAAGAAAGAACGCGGAAGGCGGAAGTCGGAATGCGGAACCGGCGAGGGGAAGCTCCGGATGCGCATGCTCCGCGTTCCACGTTCCGCGCTCCGCGTTCGAAGGTGATGGCTCTTCGAGAGAATGGGCGGTACAGGACTCGAACCTGTGACCTCCGGTATGTGAGACCGGCGCTCTAACCAGCTGAGCTAACCACCCGAGCCGTGGGCCCTCCAGGATTTGAACCTGGGACCGACGGATTATGAGTCCGCTGCTCTAACCGCTGAGCTAAGGGCCCGACGAGGCGGGAAATATATAAGGGGAACGCGGAACGGGGAACGCGGAACGGGGAACAGCACGCTCGGTTCCGCGTTCCGACTTCCGACTTCCGCGTTAGAGAAGCCCGCCTCTCCTGAGCTTCCCAACCTGGTCGAACACCGCTTCGTGCGCCCCGAGCACCTCGGCGGGGGAGACCGTCGCGACTCCCGCCTTGCCGACCTCGATCGCCGCGGCGTAGGTCGCCATCTGGGCCGCCTCGCGCACCGTGGCCCCGGCCGCCAGCGCCGTGCCCACCCAGGCGGTGACGGTATCCCCGGCCCCCGAGACGTCGTAGACCTCACGGGCCATGGCCGGCACCCGGAGGATCTCCTTGTCCTTGGTCACCAGGACCATCCCCTGGGCGCCGAGGGTG
Source organism: Gemmatimonadales bacterium (assembly GCA_035568195.1). GTDB lineage: Bacteria > Gemmatimonadota > Gemmatimonadetes > Gemmatimonadales > GWC2-71-9 > 40CM-2-70-7. Next base: position 1,559 of record DATMOQ010000074.1, on the reverse strand, counting down.
AGGAGGAGGTTGTCGACCCCCAGGCGGTCGAGGGTTTCCGGCAGCGCATCCGGATGATCCAGGTCCAGCGACGCCCCCATCGCCTGCTCCAGCTCCCGGCGGTTGGGCTTGAACACCGTCGCGCCCTTATATCCAAAGAAGTTCTTGTACTTGGGGTCCACCACCACGGGCACGCCGCGCTTCCGCGCCAGGGTCATCGCGCGGTCGATGACCTGAGGCGTCAGTGCGCCCTTGTTGTAGTCCTCGATGAGCAGGGCATCGGCATCCGCCATCGCATGCTCGAGCTTGGCGAACACCTGCTCCATGGTCTTCTGGGAAATCGGATCGTCCACCTCTTCGTCGATCCGTACCAGCTGCTGGCCCCGGGCCACCACGCGCGTCTTCGACGTCGTGGGCCGGGCCGGCGCGACCACGAGATGCTGATCGGACAGCAGCCCCGTCGCGAGCTCCGAGCGCAGCGAGTCTCCCCGCTGGTCGTCGCCCACCACCGCCACCAGCCGTCCCTCGGCGCCGATCGCCGCGACGTTGGCGGCCACGTTCGCCGCGCCGCCCAGCGCGTGCCGCCGCCTTTGCACCGTCACCACCGGCACCGGCGCCTCCGGCGAGATCCGCTCGGCGTCCCCGGCCAGGTAGATGTCGAGGATCGCGTCGCCGACCACCACGATGCGGCGCTGGGCCATCCGGAGGAGGAGGGATTCGAGGCGCTCGCGGTTGAGGCGGCCGTCGCCGCCACCTGAGGATCGCGGCCCGGTCATCGCCGTTCCCAGGCTGAAGCCTGGGCCCGGTAAGACATTACCCTTAAGGGTAGTGCCGTATCGGGCCCACCCTTGAGGGTGGGGACGAGGCGACGCTCCCTCTTCATGGCAGCACACTCTCCCCACCGAACCGCCACGTCACGGCGATCTGTCCCACGAACCGCGTCCCGTTCACACCACTCACATGAGCCTCGTTGTGTACGAAATGCAGACCGGCGTTCCCACTGATGCCCCAGTGGGCTCCGTCCGTGCGGGCGCCGAGCGCCAGCCGCAGCGTGCGCTCGACAATACCCTGAAAAATGGTCGGCGTGGAGGGATATTGGGCGACGGTCGGGTGGGGAAGGCGGGGGTCGCCCTGGCCCTGGCGGAGCAATGTCACTTCGGGCTCGAGCATCAGGCCGGGATTGGTGAGCACGGAGCCCCGAAGGGTCAGCTGGTCGTAGTCATCATAGTTCCGGCCCGTTCCCAGGCCGAACCAGAGGGGGACCATCGTGTTGTCTTCATTCCTATAGGTGAGGTTCGTCACGCGGGTGTAGAAGGCCGTCCACGAGACCGCGCCGATGGCGCTCCCTTGGGCACCGAGGGTGAGGCCGTAGCTCGAGGGTTTTTTGTCGGTCGCGGTGGACTTGTCGATCTGAATGTCGTCGAGCAGGAACTGGCCAAAGAGCGACGTCCGCCCGCGGCGCTGGAAGTCGAGCCCCACAAAGCTGTTCACGTTCGTGTTGGTGTTCAGCTGCTCCAGTAACCCCAAGTCCATCAAGTTCGCGAACCAGGGCTCGAGCGTCCTGCCGGAGCCCGACGCGA
>DATMOQ010000073.1:0-2217 GCA_035568195.1 Gemmatimonadales bacterium | reverse complement strand
GCTTGACCGTCTGCCGCTTGGCGAGTTCCAGCAGGGCGATGAAGGCCGAGAGCACGTCGACAATGGAGGGGGCGTCGCCGACGACGTCGAACCAGCCGAATTCCTCCCGCGTCTCGAGCAGTTCGTGAATCCGCCGGGTCGCGCCTTCGACGTCGAGGGGACGCGGCACCACCCGGTGGATCATGGGCTCGGGAATGAGCGCGATCACCCGCTCCGCCGCGGCCAGGAGATCGTTCAGCTCGATCTCGAGCGGGGCCGGCGGGGCGTCCGGCGCCGGCGCCTCGTAGCCGCGTCCGTACTGCTCGGCCCGGGCGGCGGCGGCGCGCTGGAGCCAGTCGACCAGCTCGCGGATCTGCTGGTATTCGAGGAGGCGGCGGATCAGCTCCGACCGCGGGTCCTCCCACTCGTCGTCCCCGAGGCGCCGGGGGAGGAGCATCTGCGCCTTGATCCGAAGGAGGCGAGCCGCCATTTCGAGGTAGTCGGCCGCCTGGTTCAACCCCAGCTCAGCGATGACCGAGAGGAACTGGTCCGCGATCTTGGCGATGGGCAGGTCGGTGATATCGACTTCGTCTTCCCGGATCAGGTGCAGGAGCAGGTCCAGGGGGCCGGAGAACTGCTCCAGCTCGATGACGAAACCGGGTTGCCCGGTCACCAGCGGATTGGTCGGTGCGCTCATGCGATGGCCCCTCCCACGGTAAAGCCCCGAATCAGGGCGGTCGCGAGGCCCATCAGCTGATCGGCCGGCCACAACAGGACGTTCATGACTCCCGGCACGAAGGTCAGCGCCATGATAGGCAAGTAACCAAAGCGGGCCAGCTGTCGGTACTGCAGGCCAAGTTGCGGTGGCAGGAGGTGATACAGCACATGGCTGCCATCCAACGGCGGGATGGGAATCAGATTGAAGAACGCCAGCACCAGGTTGAGCCAGATCCCCCACCAGAGCATCTGCTGAACCGTGTGCACCACGACGGGCATCACGGTGCCCAGCAGGCTCACCAGGATATAGAGCCCCACGCACAGCACGAAGATGGTCAGATTGGCGCCGATCCCGGCCAGCGACACGATGATGTCCCCCCGCCGGTAGTTACGATAGTTCTGGGGGTTTACCGGCACCGGTTTCGCGGCCCCGAACGTCCACGTGTGTTGCGACGCATACCACAGGACGATGGGCACGACGATGCTCATGATGGGGTCGATGTGCTTCAGGGGATTCCAGGTGGTCCGCCCGAGGAGGTAGGCGGTATTGTCGCCCTGACGGTGGGCGGCTACGGCGTGCGCCCGCTCGTGCGCCACCACGGAAAACAGCAGCACCGGGGCCCAGAGCAGGATGTCCAAAGAGATAGCGTGCTCGTTGTCGGCGACGTTGGTAAGATAGGAAAGCGCCCCACCCCGGTCAACGCCGTAGGGCCTTGATCCCCCTCAACTTACCGTCTATTTTCCGCGCCTCGAACAGGAGATCTCGTGCCGAAAATCAAGTCCGCCAAGAAAGCGCTGCGCCAGGCCCGCGCCCGCACCCTCGTCAACCGTGCCCAGAACTCCGAGCTCCGGACCGCGGTGAAGCGCGTCCGCACCGCCGCCTCGGCCGCCGACGCCACCACCGCGTATGCCAACGCGGTGAAGCTGCTCGACCGGGCCGCCCGCAAAGGCCTCATTCACAAGAACAACGCGGCGAGACAGAAATCCCGCCTTGCCACTCTGGTGAAAACCAAGAAATAGGGCGTCGAGAAACAGAGCGTAACCTACGCCTTGTTTCTCGACGATTTGTTTCTTGACGTTTTGTTTCTCGACGCCTTGCTTCTCGACGCCTTTTTGTAGTTACATCGCCGCCAGCTCCGCCCCGCAATTCTCGCAATACCACTCCGTGGGCAGGTTCATCGTCCCGCAGTCCCGGCAGCGCAGCGTCTTGACCGCCTCCTCACCCGTCTCCGCGATCACCGGATCGACGTCCTTCGTAATCCGCGGTGAGCGCGAGGCCAGGGGGGGAGCTGGCGGCGCCGGCGGCGCGGGAGGTTCCTGTCCCGGCTCGGCCGGTTGATACTGGGCCCCGCTGGCGCGGCGCGGCGAAACTCCGCCCCCGCGGGCGTCCTCGGTGACCGACTTGAGAAACGCGAGCTCGTCCACCGGCTCGTGCTTCTTCTCGGCCGGCTTGGGCTGGGGCCGAGGCGGCGGGGGAGCCGCGGACTTGCCCCGGTCCGAAACCACGGTGAGTGACGGCTC
>DATMOQ010000072.1:0-10804 GCA_035568195.1 Gemmatimonadales bacterium | reverse complement strand
TTCATCGACCGGTGGCTCGCGGCAGGGTATGGCGGCACCATGACGTACCTGAATCGCCAGGCCGCGAAGCGCAAAGACCCCCGCGCCATCCTCCCCAACGCACGCTGCGCCGTCGTCACCCTCACCAATTACTATCACGGCCCGGCGCCCACGACGGCCCCCAGAGTGGCGCAATACGCCTGGTCCACCGACTACCACGTCGTCCTGGGAGAGCGGCTCGAGCGCCTGGCGTCGGAGATCGCGCAGGTGGTTCCGGGATCCCGGTCCCGCGCGTACGTCGACGCCGGGCCGGTGCCCGAGCGCGAGCTCGCGCAGCGCGCCGGCCTCGGCTGGATCGGCAAGAATGCCATGCTGATCCGCCCCACGCTCGGATCGTTCACCTTCATCGGCGTCGTGCTCACGGACGCCCCGCTCGAGCCCGACCTGCCCTACGAGATGGATCGATGCGGGACCTGCACCCGGTGCCTCGATGCCTGTCCCACCGACGCGTTCGTCGCGCCCCGCACGCTCGACGCACGCCGCTGCATTTCTTATCTCACCATCGAGCGGCGCGGCGAGTTCAGCGCAGCGGAAGCGGCGCTGACGGGCGACTGGCTCTTCGGATGCGACGTCTGCCAGGACGTGTGTCCGTGGAACGAGCGCTTCGCTCCGGTGACCGGCGATCCGGCGTTCGCGGTGCGCCCCGAGCTGGTGCGCCCGGGCCCAGGCACCTTCGCCGCGCTCGACCAGGAAGAGTTCGACCGCCGGTTCAAGGACACGCCATTCTCGCGGCCCGGGCTCTCGGGGCTGCGGCGCAACGCGGCGGCGCTGGCATGATGTCGGACACCGAGGCTCTGCGGCGGCGCCTGGAAGAGGGTCTGCGGTTGATCGATCCGCATCACCGCCTCCGGGACCGTCCGGTGAAGTTCCGGCAGATCGACGCCCGCACCATCGAAATCGTATACCGTGACGTCGCGGGCATCGCGGAGGCGGAGGTGCTGGGCGTGAAGCGGATCATCGGGCGGGACTGCTTCTGCGTGGTGGAACCCCAGACCGCGGAGACCCTCACGGTCCGATTCGTGGTACCCAGCGCCGACTAGCGTCCCCGCGTTTCCCCGAGCGCGAGCAGCCAGAAGTTCGCGCCCGGCAGTCCGGCCCGGCGCCACTGCTCAGCCGCGAGCGCGGGCGGCTCGTCCATCGGCTCGTCGGTCAGCCGGAAGGTCCCCCAATGCATGGGCACGAATACGCCCTTCCCCTCGGTGCCGTGCGGCCGGTGAAGGTCGCGAAATGCGTTCACGGATTCCTCGGGGTCCATGTGCACCGGCTGCATGAACCAGCGCGGCTGATAGGCGCCGACCGGCATCAAGGCGATGTCGAAGGGCCCCAGTCGCCGACCGATCTCCCCGAATCGACCGGGGTACCCTGAATCCCCACAGAAGAACAGTCGCGTCGAGCCGGTGCGCAGCGCCCACCCGCACCAGAGTGATCGGTTGCGGTCCGTGAATCCCCGGCCGCTGAAGTGCTGCGCCGGAGTGCAGGCGAAACGGACTCCGGCGACGTCGAGCTCGTCCCACCAGTCGTGCTCCGTCACCTGCCGGGCCCCGCGCGCGCGGAGAAACGGTGCGACGCCGAGCGGCGCGAGCCAGCGGGCGTCGGGGTGGGCCGCGATCAGGTGCCGGACCGTTCCGTCGTCCAGGTGGTCGTAGTGGTTGTGAGACTGGAGGACCAGATCGATCGGCGGGAGCTGGTCGATGGGAAAGCCCGGCGGCGACAGGCGTTTCGGGCCGGCCCACTGGACCGGCGAGGCCCGCTCACTCCAGACCGGATCGGTCAGGAGGTTGAGGGCGCCCAGCTGAATCAGAAATGAGGAGTGCCCCACCCAGGTGACGGTGACGTCATCCGGCTTCCCGCGGGGCGTGCCGAACGAGGGTTGGCCACGCGGCGTGGGACGTTCCGGCGGCCGACGTGGCGGGCGCTCGAGGAGTTTCCACTTGAGGACACTGGAGAGGCGGGCATCGAGAGGCGGAATGCCGGGATTCCGGAATCCGCCCCCCGGAACGTGGTGGTCGGGAGTCATCCGAGTCCGCCGGCGAGGAGACTCGCCTCCGGACGCCGCCCCAAGGCCAGCATGGCCCAGACGCCGAGAGCGGGCCCAACCGCGAGCGCAGCCATGGACCAGCGCCATCCGATATGCGACGCCAGCACAGGCAGCAGAAGAATCGTCACGCAGGTCAGGAGGAATCCGAGCGAGGTTTGAAGCGTGAGTGCGGTGCCGACATACTCGGGGGGCGCCAGCTCGCTGATGGCGGTCGAGAACTGTGCCGAGTCGGCGACCACCGACACGCCCCAGATGAAGAGGATCGGCACGAGGAGCAGGAGTGACTGTCCGAAGAGTGCCCCGACGAAGAGGGCGCACGAGCCTGAGACGATCATGGCGACGGTGGTGGTCCGAACTCGTCCCCATCGGTCCGCGAGGATGCCACCGAGCCAGGACCCCGGCGCGCCGATGCCGACGACGGCGAAGGTGACGAGTGGCGCGACGGACCGTCCGGGCGGTGTGGGGTCCCGCGCCGCTTCGCTGGCGGCGATGAATGCGCCGACCCAGGTCCACATGGCGTAAACCTCCCACATGTGACCCAGGTAGCCGAGGTTCGCCAGGCGGATCGGCGGGCGCTCGAGAATCCTGGGCACCGCGCTCCAGGAGAACGGAGGCGATGGCGCCGCGTACGGCCCGTCGCTCGGCACCACGAGGATCAGCGCCGCCCCCGCCAGCGCGGACAGGGCGGCGACGGCGACCACCAGCTTCCAGGCCTCGGCGGGTACCATCCAGCGGACGAGGTGCGGCAGGGCTGAGCCCAGCGTGAGCGCTCCGACCATCACCCCGATGGCAGTGCCGCGACCGGTGCGGAACCATCCCGCCGCGAGCTTCATCCCCGGCGGATACGCGCCCGCGAGCGCGGCGCCCGTAAGGAATCGCAGGGCGAAGGCCACGCCCGCAGTGGGCGCAATGATGACCGCCGCAGTGGCCAGGGCGGCGGCGGCGGCGCTCCACGCGAAAAGCCGGCGCGCCGACCAGAGATCGCTGAGCGCCAGAGCGCTCGATACCAGCGCGCCCGTGACGAAGCCCAGCTGCACGCTCACGGTGAGCCAGGCCGCGCCCGCCGAAGAGAGATCCCAGAGACGCGTCAGCGTGCCGGACACCGCCGAGGCACTGAACCAGGGTGCCATCGCGCACAGCTCGGCCAGGGAGAGCACCATCAGTACGCGACGCGGCGTCACATTCCGGTCGGGTGGTCGAGAAAGACCGCGGTGAGGCCGAAGCGTGATGCGAGGTGATCGGCGAGAGCGCGGACCCCGACGGTCTCGGTGGCGTAGTGCCCCGCGAAGATCACGTTGACCTTCAGCTCCTCGGCGTCGAAGAAGGAGTGATGAACCCCTTCGCCGGTGAGGAAGGTGTCGAGCCCGGCGGCCGCCGCCTGACCGATGAGGGAGCCCGCCGCGCCGCTGACGATGCCGACCCGGTTGACCCGGGGTGGACCGAACGGAAGACAGCGTGGGGTGCCGCCGAGGAGCTTGCCGACACGAGTGACGAACTCGTCGCGGGTCCCCGCAGTCTCTCCCCACACGCCGATCGTCGAGCCATGCAGCTCCCCAAAGCCCCCCTGCACCGACACGTCCAGCTGCCGGGCCAGGACGGGGTTATTGCCCACGTCGGCATGGAGGTCGAGAGGGAGATGGGAGCTGTAGAGGGCGAGGTCGGCCGTCAGGAGACCGGCGACGCGATCGTACTGCGGGCCGACCAGGGGACGGGGGCCGGTCCAAAACAGGCCATGGTGGACCAGAAGCAGCTGAGCCTGGGCCTCAGTGGCCATCCGGATGGTCGCCGCGCACACGTCGACGGCAGCGGCGATCTTGCGGATGTCGCCCCGGTTGGCGACCTGGAGGCCATTCAGGGCGTTGGGGTAGTCCGCGATGGCGGTGGTGGAGAGGTACTCGTCGAGATACGTGGTGAGATCCGAGAGCCGCATCGAGCCTCTTTGCTGTCATTAACGTGACACTATAGCGACAGTACAGACAGCGGCTTAACCTGACCCGGCCTCGGAGATTCCCACATTCACGCCAAGGTAAGACTAGATGCAGTATTGAGTTCGGGAATCCACAAAACGCGCGAGGTGCACTTGTGGATATTCCTGGCCTAGAAGGTGGCCGCTGCCGCCTCCGACCCGACGCCTTCGCCCATCCTCACGACTCCGTTCACCTCGCCGCCCTCCTGTACCAGGAGACGCTTGGTGCTGATGTCTCCATGGACCACACTGGTGGCTTGCAGCTCCACCCGTTCCGTGGCCTCGATGGTGCCCCGCACTTCCCCGCCGATGATGGCTTCGCGAGCGAACACGTCGCCCTCCACCATGCCGCCCTTGGCCACCAGGACCTGCCGGCCGGCGTGAATGGTGCCGACGATGGTGCCCTCGACCTTCACGACGCCGTCGGCCGTAATGTCCCCGACCACCCGCATGCCGCTGCCGATGATCGAGAGCGCCGCGTCGCCTTCGTTCCCGCCGCGTGTCTTTTCGGTGAAGACCGCCATGTCAGTTCCCCTCCTTCACCAGCGTGAGCGGGTCGAGTGACCGGCCCTCGCGGCGGATTTCGAAATGGAGATGTGGAGCAGTGGATCGCCCGGTGCTTCCCGACAGCGCGATCACCTGCCCCGCCGTCACCTCATCGCCCTCGCGGACCAGAATCCGCGAGGCATGCCCATACATGCTCTCATACCCGCCCGGATGCCGCAAGAGTACGAACAGCCCGTACGCGGAATCGGTCCCGGCCATGACGACGGTTCCCCCGCCTGAGGCGCGGATCTGGGTGCCCGCCGCCACCGCGATGTCGATGCCGGGGTGGGTCTCGGATTGATCCCCGGGGCGCACCTGGCCCCGGGTCACGAACCCCGGAACATCCACCGGCCAGTGCGACGGCGCCGATGCCGCGGTTTCATAAACCGGGCTCCCGCCGGGCGTTCGGGCCACCACGGTCGGGGCTTTCATCAGATCCTGCGGAGCCACCGCCGACGGGGCGGCCGCAGGGGTGCCCGGCTTGGTGTTGTCGCCGGGGCGAATGCCGAGCATGCGCCGCAAATCCTGGTAGCTCGCCTCGGCGTGGTTCAGCGCGGCGGCGAGCTCCTGCACGCGCGAGTTCTCGGCCCGGAGGCGCACGATCTCCCGCTCCAGCCCGGGCACTCGGGTCGCGGACCGCGTGATGGGTCCGGCGAACGCGAAGAACAACGCGACCAGGATGACGACGAGCACCGCCGCCCACTTCCCTACCGTGAAGGCCCAGAGGGGCAGGCGGAACTGGCGGGTATTGAGGTCGCCGTCCACCTGGACGACGATGGTCACTCCCCGCGGGGAACCCGACCTCATCCGTCGAACGGAACGCCGAGTATGAGCTCGAGGAGGCGGGCGAGATCTTCGTTCGAGTAGAACGCGATGTGGAGCTGCCCCTTCCCCTTCGCGCGGAGCGACACGCGGACGTCGGTGCCCAGGTGCCGGCGGAGCGCGTCCTCCACCCGGCGGACTTCCGGAGCGGGACCCACTCCCTTCTTGAGCCGGGGTCGGCGCTCGGGCATCCGGCCCCCGCGCACGCGATCCTCGACCTCACGAACCGAGAGTCCCTGCGCCACCGCTTCACGCGCCAGGTTCGCGACCACGCGCGGATCGTCGAGTCCCAGCAAGGCGCGCGCGTGGCCCACCGTGAGCTGCCCCTCGTGCAGCATCGCCAGTACCACATCGGGGAGCTTGAGCAGCCGGAGCGCGTTGGTGACCGTCGACCGGTCTCGCCCCACGGCTTCCGCAACGTCCTGCTGCGTCAGGAAGAACTCCGCGATCAGGCGCTCGTAGCCGCGGGCCTCGTCCACCGGCGACAGGTCGTCGCGCTGGAGGTTCTCGATCAGGGCCAGGGTCAAGACGGTGCGGTCGTCCACGTCGCGCGTGACCGCGGGGATCTTCTCCCACCCCAGGGCCTGGCAGGCGCGCAGCCGTCGCTCGCCCGCGATCAGCTCGTAGCCGCCGGCGCCGTTCGGCGCGGTGCGGACCACCACCGGCTGCATCAACCCCACCTGCCGGATGGAGGACTTCAGCTCTTCCAGCGCCGCCGGATCGACGTCGCGGCGGGGCTGGAACGGGTTGGGCTTGATGTCGGCGACCGTGAGCTCGGTGAGACTGCCCTCGCGCTCGGCTTCTTCGCGCGTGGGGCCGAGGAGGGCCTCGAGTCCACGTCCCAAGCGGCGGCCTTTCGCGGCGGCTTCCGTCATGCGGGCACCTCCGGCAGGGATTCGGCAGGGGAGGAACGAGCGCCGGCCTTCTCGACGCGGCGGATCAGCTCCTGCGCCACCGCGAAGTAACTCCGGGCTCCGATCGACTGCACGTCATAGAGAGCGATGGGCTTGCCGAACGACGGGGCCTCCGCCAGCCGCACGTTCCGCGGCACCGTCACCGCGAACATGCGGGCGCCGAAGTACTCCTTGGCTTCTTCGGCCACCTGCTTGCAGAGATTGAGGCGGGCGTCGTACATGGTCAGGAGCACGCCGTCGATGGCCAGGGCGGAATTGAAGTTCTGCTGCACCAGCTTGATGGTGTTCAGGAGCTGGGACAGGCCCTCGAGGGCGTAGTACTCGCACTGGATGGGGATGACGACCGAGTCCGCGGCGGCCAGGACGTTGAGCGTGAGGAGTCCGAGGGACGGCGGGCAATCGATGATGATGTACTGATACTGGTCGCGGACGGCACTGAGCGCCTTGCGGAGCATCTGCTCGCGTCCCGACTTGTTCACCAGCTCCACTTCGGCGCCCACGAGATCCTGGGCCGCGGCCACCACATCGAGGTACGGGAAGTGGACGTGCGGGAATTTCGCGTCGTTGACCGCGCGACCGTCGAGCAGAACGTCGTAGAGGGAGTGGGTAATGCGGTCGCGCTCTATGCCGACTCCCGAAGTCGCGTTGCCTTGCGGGTCGGCATCGATGAGCAGCGTCTTCCGTTCGGCGGTGGCGAGCGACGCCGCGAGATTGACCGCGGTGGTCGTTTTTCCGACCCCGCCTTTTTGATTGGCGATCGCAATAACTCTGGTCATTTCATGTAACTCTTTATATTATAACGAGTTATATAGTTATTGATTTTATCTGTACTCGAATATAGTGCTTGAAGTGAGTGCTGGAAAGGGCAGTTTCACGTGAAACTGGCTCAAAGTTTCACGTGAAACACACCGATACTTTCCCGTAGCGGTCTTACGCGACTTGGCGCCGCCAGCGAGCGGTCTCGACCACCAGGTTGTGGAGGTCCGAAGGGGAGACTCCGGGGATGCGGCCGGCCTGCGCGAGAGACGAGGGTCGAACCTGCGAGAGCTTCTGTCGAGCCTCGGTGGAAAGGCTGCGCAGCTCGGGGTAGGGGAGATCCACCGGCAGGGCGAAGTCGGTCATCTCGGCAAGACGGGCAGCCGCCTCCCGCTCCCGTGTGAGGTAGCCCTCGTACTTCAACTCGATCTCCGCGGCGACCAGAGCATCCTCGCTCCAGTCCCCCGGCACGCCCGCCGCCACAAGCAGCGCCCGAAGGGAAGTCCCGGGCCTCTTCACCAGGGCTGCCACGCGCTCGGTGGACTTGAGCCCGCCAAGCTCGGGGGGGGCGGCGGCGGGAGCAACCGAAGCCGATTCCGCAGCCTGCCGGATCTCCTCCTCCTCCCGCATTCGACGCTCGACCACCCGCAGCTCGGGCCCGGTGAGCAGACCCAACCGCTCGGCCAGGGGAGCCAGACGCCGGAGCGCGTTGTCCTGCCGGAGGAGGAGCCGGAACTCGGACCGGGAAGTGAAAAGGCGGTAGGGCTCATCTACGCCCCGGGTCACCAGGTCGTCGACCAGAACCCCGATGTACCCATCGTCGCGGCCGAGGATGACGGGCTCCTGCCCGTGGATGCGGCGGACGGCGTTGATGCCGGCGATCGCTCCCTGTCCCGCCGCCTCCTCGTAACCGGTGGTCCCGTTGATCTGACCGGCGAAGAAGAGCCGCTCGACCACCTTGGTCTCGAGCCACGGGGTGAGCTGGGTCGGCGGGTAGTAGTCGTACTCGATGGCGTACCCCGGTCGCGTCATCTTCGCGTGCTCGAGGCCAGGGACCGCGTGCAGGAACTCGAGCTGAACGTTGGGGGGCAGGGAAGTCGAGAGCCCGTTGACGTACAGCTCCTGCGTGTCGAGCCCTTCGGGCTCGAGGAAGATCTGGTGGCGGGGAGCGTCGGGGAACTTGACGATCTTGTCCTCGACCGACGGGCAGTACCGTGGTCCCCGGCCGCTGATGGCGCCCCCGTACAGCGCGGACTCCTTCAGATGGCTCCGAATGATCTCCTTCACCGGCTCGCCGGCCCAGGTGATCCAGCAGGGGACCTGCCGGGGCAGGTCGGCCCTCTCGAAAAAAGAGAACCGATACCCGTCGTCCTCACCGTCTTGCCGCTGCACCTTCGACCAGTCGACCGAGCGGCCGTCGATCCGGGGTGGCGTGCCGGTCTTGAAGCGTTGTGCTGTAAGTCCATATGCTTCAATGGCTTGTGCCATCTCTACTGACGGCTGGTCGCCTGCCCTTCCGGCGGGAATCTGCGTCTCGGTGCCGAGGTGGATCTTGCCGCGAAGGAAGGTGCCCGCGGTGACGACCACGGCGTGGGCTGTGTAGCGACGGCCATCGGTGGTCTCCACACCGGAGACTTGATCACCGTCGATGAGGAGTCGCGCGACCATCCCCTGCGCGAGCTCCAGGTTCTCGCGCTCCTCCAGGAGACCGTGTACCGCGCGACGATAGAGAGTGCGATCGCACTGAGCGCGAGGAGCCCACACGGCCGGACCCTTCGAGCGGTTCAGCATGCGGAATTGGATCGTCGCGCGGTCCGCGGCGCGGCCCATGATCCCACCCAACGCATCCACTTCGCGGACGACGGTACCCTTTGCGATCCCGCCGATAGCGGGATTGCAGGACATCACGCCGATCGTGTCGAGGTTGGAGGTCAAGAGAAGAGTCCGGGCTCCCAACCTGGATGCCAGGCAGGACGCCTCCGAACCCGCGTGACCTCCGCCCACTACAATGACGTCGTACTGAAGGCTCATCCCCAAAACTACAAGGCAGATGGCTAGTGCGCAGGCAGACGGCTAGACGTTCAGACAGACGCCTAGGCGCCCAGACGCCTAGCGGGTGGTAGGGGTCAGGGACGTAGGTAGACCTCTCCCCGCGCTGGCACTGATCTTTCGAAGCAGACCGAAGAGTGTCTTCCCGGTTTCGGTCGCCAGGGCCTCGAGGCGTCCGAACTCAGCCGGCTCCAGGTACTCTAGATCGCGTGCCAACCCAAGCAGAGTCTCGACCTCGGCGAGTGATCCGTTCGCAGTATCCAAGAACTTGCGATACTCGCGGCTCCCTCGGCGTGCGCTTCCCTCCGCAATGTTGAGCACCACGCTGTAGGCCCCGCGTCGGAGCTGGTCTGCCAACGCATCCTGCTCGTAGTCGGGGAAGGTCCTCGCCAATCGAGCGCACTCGACTGCCAATCGCTGAGCGTGCTGCCACGCTTTGAGGCTCTTGTAGACGCCATGGTTAAGGATGTGGCGGGACGCGAAAAGCCCCGCATCCGATTTACGCATGCGGGGCCTTTCCTATGCACTACTTCCTAGAATCCGCTAGGCGCCTCGGCGTCTGGGCGTCTCTCTAGCCGTCTAGCCGTCTAGCCGATTAGCCGTTTATCAAGCCGTGCGTATCCACCTGAGCAATTCCTTCGGGTTTGGCCTCTTTCCCGTCATCAGGATTCCGACTCGGTATATCCTCGACGCAACCCATGTCACTGCAAGGATACAGCCGGCGAGGATGGCCCAGCTGATGACCACATCCACCGCGGAAAGATTCCCCGCCGCCCAGCGAACCGGCATCGCGATGGGCGAGGTGAAGGGGAACATCGACAGAACCGTCGAGAGCGTCGAGTTCGGGTCGTTGGTGAGGCCCAGGATCGACAAGTAAGAAATCATTAACAGATAGACCACCGGCTGCTGCACCTGCCGGGCTTCCTGCTCATTGGACGACATGGCCCCGACGGCCGCGAACATCGCCGAGTACAGAAGGAACCCGCCGACGAAGAACGCGAGGAATACGATCAACGTTTCGACGGGGACGTTGGGCAGACTGAAGCCGCTCTGAGTCGCCGTGGCGCCCATGCGGCCCATGATCGCCGCGCGCTGGCTCAGCAGAAACCGCCCCGAAATCCCCCAGATGACGAACTGAAAGAGCGAGACGGCTCCCACTCCGATCACCTTGCCGAACAAGAGCTGGAACGGCTTGACCGAGGACACGAGCACCTCGACCACGCGATTCGTCTTCTCCTCGAGGACGGAGCTCATCACGTTCACGCCGTACGTGAGGATGGTGATGAAGAGGAGAATCGCCATCATGTACGCCAGCAGAAACGACGAGCCCGATGACTCTTCGGTCGCCTTGCCGCCCACAAGCTTCTTCGTCGCGACGGTCACCCGGATCTGCGCCCGGTCGACCACGTGAGGGTCCACGCCGGCCGCCTCGAGACGCGCCAGCACGACGAGCCGGTTGAGACTCGATTCCAGGGCGTCCATCGCATTGAGCGACGACACGTTCGAAGCGCGGTACTCCGCCTTGCCGTCCTCGGCGAGCGTCGCCGGGAGAATCACAAATCCGTCGAGCTGCTTGCGCTCCACCACGCCCGCCAGCGAATCGAGGACGCCGGGCGTGAGGGGGATGGCCGTCGCCCGGAAGGTGTTGCCCTTGGCGAACTGCTCGGCCAGGCG
>DATMOQ010000071.1:0-2157 GCA_035568195.1 Gemmatimonadales bacterium | reverse complement strand
TGGCGGAGACGCTCCTCCACCGCGGCGGGCACGCCCGCCGCGATGATGGTGAGCATCGCGCCGATCGACACCCGTCCTCGCCGGCCCTCGCTCGTCGCCTCGGCGCGGTCGAGCGCGAAGCTCAGTGTGACGAGCAGGTTGGCGGCGCCCCGCGCGAATGCTTCGCCGGCGGCCGTGGGCGTGACGCCCTTCGAATGACGCTCGAGGAGGGGGACCCCAAGCTCGCGTTCCAGGTCGTGGACCTGACGGGAGAGCGCGGGCTGAGCCAGGCGCAGGCGGACCGCGGCGCGGGAGAGGCTGCGCGTCTCGGCGACGGCGATGAAGTTCCGAAAATCCCGCAGGAGCATTGGCCCCCCGGCCATACGTCCGCGGCATCGAACCCCAAGCGGATCGGTATTTCAGTCTCGCCGCCCGCCGGGCTAGGATCACCGAAGACGATTTCGCGCGCATACCGCCGCGAGGAGTGACCTTACGTTGGCTGAAACCGTACCGCTAGAGGCCGCCGAACCGGGCATGCATCTGAATGCCCTCCGTGAGGTGGCCCATACCGCCAGTCGCGCAGCCGCAGGGGCGCTCACCCGCTCCCTGCGCCGGCGCGTGACCGTGCAGGTCCCCGAGTTCGCCGTCTCCCTGGTGGAGCAGCTGCCCGCGGTCCTGGGTCACGGCGACCGTCCCCTGGTCGCGGTGACCGCGCAGCTGCTCGGCGACATTTCGGGCCCGCTCGCGTGGGTCATGTCCGCCGCCGACGCGAAGCACCTGGGTGGCGCCTTGCTGGCGCGGGACCCCGGCTCCATCGCGCTCGACGACGGCGCCGTGCAGGCCGTGCTCTCGCGGAGCGCCCATACCATCGCCGCCGCGTACGCCGACGTGCTGGGCGCGCTGACGCACGGCGTGGTCTTCCTGTCAGTTCCGGACGTCGTCGTCGGGCCCATCGGTCGTATCCTGACTCGCCCGGCCGTCGCCTCGGACCCCCGTCACCCGCACCAGCTGAGCGTGTGCGTCGGGTCCCGGATCACGTTCGACGACGAATCCCACACGGCTTTCGGACACGTCGTGTTGATGCCGCATCACCCGGCCTTCGGCCGGATCCTCCGCGCGCTGAGAGACTGATGACCCGTCGTTTTCCGCTGCCCCCTTCGCGGGCGGGCATTCGCGCGCGCGTGCTGTTCACGATGCTCGCCTTCGGTCCCGCCCTGGCGTCGAGTCTGGGCACCCCTGCCTCCCCGGTGCTGGTGCAGGTCGCCACCTGGGTCATGGCGGGCGTACTCTGCGCCTTCACCCTCAATCGTTGGCTGACCGGCCCCCGGCGGGATCGGTCTTCCGACCACCTTCTCCGGGAGCTGTTCGAAGGCGTTCCGATCGGACTGTATCGGAGCACGCCGGACGGGCGGATCCTCGATGTCAACCGCACTCTGGTGCAGCTCCTCGGCTACCCGAACCGCTGCGCCCTGCTGTCCACGCCGGCGCCCCGTTTGTACGCCGACCCCGCGGACCGCGAGCGCTGGGCCGCCCTCGTGCGTGAGACCGGCGAGGTGCGCGCGTTCGAGATGCGGTTGCGCCGTCATTCGGGCGGAGTGATCTGGGTGCGCCACAGCGCCCGGGCGATTCTGGACGCCGAAGGCGGCGTCGAATACGAGGGCGCGGTGGAGGACATTACCGAGCGGACCTGTGCCGAGCGGGCGCTGCGCGTCAGTGAGGAGCGGTACGGCGCGGCGTTCGAGCAGGCCGGGATCGGGCTCGCGGAAGTGTCGCTGGCAGGGCGGTTTCTCCGGGTCAACCGCTACCTGGCCGAGCGCCTGGGATACATGCAGGACGAGCTGCTCGAGAAGACCGTCCTCGACGTGACCCACCCCGACGACGTCCAAGACACCCGCGGCTACCTGAACGGAGCTCCCCAAACGTTGGAGCCGTTCCGGCGCGAGAAGCGCTACGTGAAGAAGGACGGCACGCCCATCTGGTCCCAGCTCACCACCTCGCTGGTCCGGGCCTCGGGCGGGGGTCCCCCCTTCTTCATGTGCGTGATCGAAGACCTGACCGACCGAAAGCGCCTGGAGTCCCAGTTGCTGCACGCGCAAAAGCTGGAGGCGGTCGGGCAGCTGGCCGGCGGCGTGGCCCACGACTTCGCGAACCTGATCGGCGCCATACAGGGCTACGCCC
>DATMOQ010000070.1:0-3147 GCA_035568195.1 Gemmatimonadales bacterium | reverse complement strand
CCGCCGCCCTGGTAGTCACGGCGTGCGACAGCGGCACGATGACCGGCGCCAAGCCGGGCGGCCCCAGTGGATCCACGTTGTTCGCCGATCAAATCACCGTCAATGCCTTCAACACGATTCTCGCCAGCGGCACCTCACGCGTCGGCGTCCGCGTCTATCCGGGCACCCTGACGGCCGCGCGGGTGCGCGTGCGCCAGGGCGACCAGACCAACGCGCCCGAACGGATCGTCAGCGAGGTGACCGCCCTCGACACCGGCAGCACCGACGCCATCACTCTCTCGCTGGGTGGGATTCGCGTCACGTTCGACGCCACCACCAAGTTCGAGGGCTGGAACGACGACCGGGACGACAATGATTCGGCGGGCATGGGAGAGGCCGGGTTCGTCGCCAGACTCCAGGCCGCGCTGGCGGCAGGCCATCATCCCGCCGTCGTCGCGATGCGACAGGCCCCCGCCACTCCCCAGGGACCCAACGACTCGACGTTCTTCGCGCAGGCGCTTCGGCTGGACGACGATGCCGACCGGCCCAGCATCGAGATGAACGTCACGCAGGCGAATCTCGCGCTGGTGACCACACCCCCGCCGGACGCCTGGCTCACCCTCCTGGGCCGTCCCTTTGCGATCGACGTCACGGGCGGCAAGACGACGATCAATCAGTCGACCGACCACACGATGGGAGCAGTTCCGTTCGAGGGCCGGGTGACGGCCGTGGATACCGGGAAGGGCACGGCGACGCTGGCCGACAGCACGGTACTTCAGGTCGTGGCCGGCACCGAGTTCGAGCGCCCTGACGGCGACGAGGACGGCTCGCCTCTCAATACCCTCGCCGCCGTAGCGACCGCGCTGGCGGCCGGCGATACCGTGGACGCCGCGGGTCAGGGACTCAAAGTGGGCACCGACACCCTGGACGTGATCGAGGTGCGGTTCCGGATCCGTGACAACGAGCACTTCGAGCCCATGGTGGTGGGGTTCGAGGGTCGGGTCACCTCCGCCGATACGATGTCCGGCAAGGTCATCCTGGGCGACGGGACGACCATCGACGTCACTGATTCCACCCATTTCGTCACGATCTACGGCGGGCTGCCGAATCTGGCCGCGGTCGAGAAGGCCCTGGGCGATACCAGCCTGCACGTGCGCACCGAAGGACTGGGCAAGCCGGTGAGCACCACGGAGATTCTCGCCCTGTTCGTGAGGTTCGAGGCGGACAGCGCAGATCACGAGTAACTGAGGGGCAGGCGGCTGTTCACGGGGGAGTCCCTGACGGGACTCCCCCTTTTTCGCGCGCAACCCAAGTGCAGCCACCGGCATCTAAGGGGGGAAGCCATCCAAGACGGCACGGACCCTGCTTTCCAGGACGGTTATGGCAGCTCCACGGCTCGCGGTACTCGAAACGGGACGCCTCTCATACGAGCGCGCCCGGCTCAACGACGCCCTGGGCCATCGTTACGACGTGATCCGGGAGCTGGGCCAGGGCGGCATGAGCCGCGTGTTCCTGGGTTGGGATCGTCTGGAGGGCCGGCGGGTGGCGCTGAAGGTCCTCCGTCCCGGGCTCTCCGCGTCCGTCGAAGATCGGGAGCGGTTCCGGCGTGAGGCGATGATCGCGAGCCGCCTCAATCATCCCCACATCGTCCCCTGCTACGAATTCATTCTCCGGCGCGAGACCGCGGTGGCGGTGATGCGGTACGTGCCGGGAGACTCTCTGGCGTCACGCCTCTCGGGCGGCGCCCGCCTCGATCCGGCCACGACGGTGCGCCTGCTGGCCCCGATTGCCGATGCGCTCTCGCTCATGCACCAGCACGGCGTGGTGCATCGGGACGTGAAGCCGGCCAACATTTTGCTCCTCTCGGACGACGACTGGCCGTTCATCACCGACTTCGGCATCGCGACCCTGCGGACGTCCGAGCACTCGCGGTCGGAGGCCACCCGCCGGTTCGGTACCCCTGAGTTCATGTCTCCCGAGCAGGCCCTCGGCGCCTGGGACGCCGATCACCGGAGCGACGTCTATTCATTGGGGTTGGTGGCCTACCTGGCCCTGGCGGGGGAGCTGCCTTTCCGCGGCGGCAGCCCGATGGCGCAAATCGCCCAGCGGGCCACCTTGGACGTACCGTCCCTTTGGGATCGCGCCCCAGATGTGCCGTCGCGCCTGGCGGCGGTGATCGACCGGGCCCTGTACCGGAATCCCGCCCGACGCTGGCCCACGGCCGAAGCGTTCCGGCGCGGTCTCGTCGAGTCCATGGAGGCCCCGGGGCCGTGGACGGCCCGGCTGGGTCGCTGGCTGAAACGGATCGCCCGCCGCGGCGTCTAGCGCGCCAACCCCGGATAGAGCCGGGCCGCGATGATCAGCAGAACCACGAAGGTGAAGAGCTGCACGCCGAGGTCGGTCCCCAGCCCCAGCGCCGAATGCCCCCCCTGAATCATGAGACCACGCAGGAGATCGACCACATACGTGAGGGGATTGGCGCGCGCGACCAGCTGCAGCCAATGGGGCATGAGGTCCAGCGGGTAGATGGCGTTCGACGCGAAGAACAGGGGCATGGTCATCACCTGTCCGATGCCCATGAAGCGCTCCCGGGTCTTGACGATGCACGCGACCACGAGGGAAAAGGTCGCAAAGAGGGCGGATCCGAGAGCGATCGAGACGACGACGCCGAGCAGCGCCCTGGGAGCGAACTGCAGCCGGACGCCCAGCAGAAGCGCCAGGAGGTAGACGATCACGCCCTGCGTCAGCCCCCGCACGCCCGCTGAAATCGCTTTCCCCATCACCAGGGCCCCGCGGTAGGCCGGGCTCACCAGCAGCTTGTGGATCACGCCCAGGTCGCGTTCCCAGATGGCGGCGATACCGAAAAAGATCGCGCTGAACAGCACGCTCTGGGCCAAAATGCCGGGCGCGAGAAACTCGATATAGGACACGTTGCCGGTGGGAATGGCGCGGATCCGGGAGAAGACCTGCCCGAAGACCACCAGCCACAGGGCGGGCTGGACGGCGCGGGTCAGGAGCTCCGTCGGATCGCGGCCGACCTTGTGAAGCTCGGCGGCCGTGACCGCCAGGCTCTGGCGGATGAACTCCGCTACGGCCGGGCCTTCAGCCCAGACGCCGCGCGGCGTCGCGGGTGCGACGGACGTCACGGAACGTTCCTCCAGCATCGAG
>DATMOQ010000069.1:0-3680 GCA_035568195.1 Gemmatimonadales bacterium | reverse complement strand
CTTAAGGTGCACCCTGCAACGGCCGCCAGCAAGACGCTTCCTCAGGCCTCCCCGATCGCTTTGAGCCTGGCCTCGAGCGCCAGCCGTTCGAGCTTTTCCACCGGCAACGCCAGCAGCAGGTCGATTCGGCGCGCGATGACGATGAAGGCATCCCGGAACCCCAGGGCATCGGCGGGATCGGCCACGCCCCAATGCGCCAGTACCGGCTGCCCCGGAAAAACCGGGCACGACTCCTTCGCGCGGTCGCAGACTGTAATCACGAAATCCCAAGGCTCGTGCTCGAGACCGTCGACCGTCCGGGGCGGGTGACCGCGCCACTCGATGCCATACTCCCGCAGCGTGTCGATCGCCAGGGGATTCACCCGGGGCGCCGGCTTCGATCCCGCGCTCTCGGCCCGGAACCGTCCCTTCCCGCGCTCGTTGAGAATGGCCTCGGCCATCTGGCTCCGGGCGGAATTCCCCGTGCAGAGAAAGAGCAGCCGGAACGGCCTCACGCCGGCTTCCGCGCCCGGATGAACGCGCCCATGATCCGGCCCGAGACCTCGCGCGCGATGGTATCCGTATCGAGGCCCGCGCCCGCGAGGACCGTCTGGGCATCTTCGAACGCGTAGATCCGCGTGGGCTCGATGTCCACATCCACGAACCCCGCCCGCGTGAGCAGGTCCTTGAGCTTGCTTTCTTCGAGCGCCCCCGCCACGCATCCGACCCACAGCTCCATGCTGGAGCGCACGGCCTCGGGTACCTCGCCGCGGATGACGACGTCGGATACGGCAAACCGCCCGCCCGGCTTGAGCACGCGGAACGCTTCGGCGAACACCTGCTGCTTGTCCGCCGAGAGGTTGATCACGCAGTTGGAGATCACGACATCTGCGTGATTCCCGGGGAGGGGCAGGGCTTCGATGGATCCCTTGAGGAATTCCACATTCTCCACTCCCGCCTTCCGCTGATTCGCGCGGGCCAGCGCGAGCATTTCGTCGGTCATGTCCACGCCGTAGGCCTTGCCGGTCGGGGCCACCCGCCGGGCGGAGAGCAGGACGTCGATGCCGCCCCCCGAGCCGAGGTCGACCACGACGTCGCCGTCGCGGAGATCGGCGAGGGCGGTGGGGTTCCCGCAGCCCAGCGAGGCGAGGACGGCGTTCTCCGGCAGCCCGGCGATCTGCTCGGCGTCGTAGAGGTTGTCGCTCACCGGGTCGCACCCGCCGCCACAGCAGGCCGAGGCGGCCGACTGGCCGGACACGATCTTGAGGGCCGCGGCCCCGTATTTCTCCCGCACGGTTCTGGTGATCTGCTCGGCGTCGGTCATCGAGGGGTCTCCAATCAACTTTGGTTGATGAATCAGCGCCAAAAAAAATCAAGAGCAACAGGCGGCGCGGCAGCTCCCGGCGTGCTCGCCGGGTCTCACAGCCAGGGTGAATTCCGAGATCTGGTCCAAGACGTCCCCATTCAGCATGTAGTAGCTCCAGCGTCCTTCCCGGCGATCCGCCACCAACCCGGCATCCTTCAGGACGCGGAGATGGAACGAGAGCCGGGACTGGGCGGCGTCGAGGGATCCCTGGAGCTCGCACACGCAGCGCTCTCCATGGGAGAGCATCGCGACGATCTTGAGGCGCGTCGGGTCGGAGAGCGCGTGAAACCATCGCGCGGCGCGGGTGGTGGTGGGCAGGATGGCGGTCGTCACGCGCCCATTATACATCAATCAATCTTGATACGTCAACCCCTAGCGGTGCGCGACCACGTGCGTGTGCCCCGAGTCATCGAACGACAGGATATTGAAACTCGCACCTGTCGAATCGCCCATGGCCCGGGCCGGCATCCCCGGGACCGCCAGCCCACGCAGCGGGGGTTTGTCGGCGAGCACCTGGCGTACGAGATCGGCAGGGACGTGCCCCTCGATGAGGTAACCACCCACGACGGCCGTGTGGCACGCCAGGAGCTTGCCGGGAATCCCGAGTGCGCGATTGACCGAAGCCAAGTCATTGGTGTCACGGACCACCACCTGAAAGCCCGCGGCGCGAATCTGGTCGACCCAGGCCTTGCAGCAGGAGCAGGTCGGGGACTTGTAAACCGTGATCGTCGGCGTCCCGTGATGCTCGGGGAGTCCCGCTGCGGCCAGGGAGAGGGTGGCGGCCACCACGGCCGCGGCGAAGGTGGTTCGAAGCATGATCTGGACTCCAGTTAAGGCTCGCCTCCAGGGATACCAGGAACTTTGGTTCCTGCCAAGTGCCCGTCCCGTCTACGCTGCTTCTGCCGGGGTCGCCAGACCAGCGCCGCCTCCGGCTTCCCGATCACGAACGCCGCAAAGCAGAACGCCAGCACCAAGTGATCGAGGGACGCCCCGAAGTACTGCCAGGGCGCCGCATGCGGGCCGGGATAGTTGGACGAGAAGAGCAGGGTCAGCATGTAGACCGCGCCGGAGATGCTCGCCGCCCGCACCCACTTTCCGATCACGAGCGAGATCCCGATGGCCAGCTCACCGTACGCCACCAGAAACGCGATGGGCGTCGCGAAGCGCAGCACAAAGGCCCGGAGCACCGGGATCATGAAGGGATACGCGCCGTCGGCGAGGAACTGATTGATCCAGCCCTGAAAGCCGCCGCCCAGGGTAAAGTGCGTCCCGAAGACCTTGTACTCGCCGAAGACGAGAAAGAGCGCACCGACGGCGATGCGCAGATACGCGATGGCGCGGGTGTTGAGCTGGTCGTTCATCGTCGGAATATGAGCGTTCGGCGCGTCCTCGCGCGAACCTCACCGCTCTCTGACAGCAGCGCGGGAGCAAGGCGACCGGCGGGCGAGTAGCATTCGCCACGGTCAACGGTTTTCACTTTCAGGAGACTTCCGATGCGTACCCGTCTGCTCGCCGCCGCCAGCCTCTTCTTCGGCGCGTCTCTCGCCGCCCAGGGCGCCGCCGCTCCGGCGCCCGCGCCCGGCTCCCAGTCACCGAACGTGGGCGACGTGCCCCCCGACTTCACCCTCGCCGCCGCCACCCGTTTCGGCGTGCTGAACCATGCGGTGCACCTGTCCGATCTCAAGGGCACGACCGTGGTGCTGGCGTTCTATCCCCGGGCCCGCTCCTCCGGCTGCACGATCCAGATGAAATCCTACCGCGAGAAATACGCCCAGCTCTTCCATGACGGCCGTCACGTGATGCTGATCGCCATCAGCAACGACCCGGCCGACACGCTGGCCGCGTGGGCCCATGACGAGGACTTCAACTGGGTCTTCTTGAGCGATACCGGATCCGCGGTGGGCCGGAAGTATGGCGCCTACCTGGCGAAGTACAACGTCGACAACCGCTACCTGTTCGTGATCGGGCCCGACGGCAAGGTCGCCTTCCGGCAGACGCCGTTCCTCGAGACCGATCCGACGTCCTACACCACGCTCGCGGCGGCCGTGGACAAGGCGGCCCCGATGGATGCGCATGCGAACGACGGAGCGGTGAAGGAGTAAGCCCGCTAGGGCTGGCTGCGCCGGGCGTCCGACGCCTGCGCCATCAGGTCTTCGATGGTGGGCGTCAGGTCCGCATTGAAGGGAACGAAGCCGAGATTCAGGATGAGCCGGTAGCGCCTGATGGTGCGGTCGTTGAACTCCTGGACCTGTTCCGCGACGCGCCCGGAGATGATGGGGAACTTCTCTTCGGGCGCATCGAGCGCCAGGGCCATGAACTCGCTCAGCTCGAGCCG
>DATMOQ010000068.1:0-7402 GCA_035568195.1 Gemmatimonadales bacterium | reverse complement strand
TCTGGGAACGCGCGCCGCGGACCCTGCTCGACGCGTCCGGGTTGGCGGTGGGGCTTCCGGAAGGACAGATGGGGAACAGCGAGGTCGGCCACTTGAACCTCGGCGCCGGCCGCGTGGTGCCGCAGGACCTCGTCCGCATCTCCCAGAGCATTGCGTCCGGCGAATTCTTCCAGCTTCCTCCGCTCGTCACCCTGTGCGAGACCGTCAAGCACCGCGGCGGCACCCTGCACGTCATGGGCTTGATCGGCACCGGCGGCGTCCACGCGCTCGACACGCACCTCCTGGCCGCGGTGGAGCTGGGGCACCGGGCGGGCCTGCCCGTCGCCGTCCACGCCTGGCTCGACGGCCGCGACACCGGGCCGCAGTCGGCGCTCGGGTTCATGGAGCGGCTGGTGGAGGACCTGAAACCATACCGGGGCCGCGCCGTGGTCTCCGACATCGTGGGCCGCTACTTCGCCATGGACCGCGACAAACGGTGGGACCGGACCAGGCTGGCGTACGACGCGATGGTGAAGGGCGTCGGCGGGGCGGCGCCGGACCCGGTCGCCGCGATCAAGGCGGCGTACGCCGCCGGCGAGACCGACGAATTCGTCAAGCCGCGGGTGATCACCGGCACGCCCCGGATCAAGTCGGGCGACGGGGTCTTCTGCTTCAACTACCGCGCCGACCGCATGCGGCAGATGGTGCGCGCCCTCGCGATCCCCGGATTCGACGGCTTCGACGTATCGGACCGCCCGGCGGTGGATCTCGTCACCATGACCCAGTACGACGAGACGTTCGCCCTGCCCATGGCGTACGGGCCCATGGTGCTGCGCAACATCGTGGCCCAGGTGCTCGCCGACCACGGGAAAACCATGTTCCGGACCGCGGAGACCGAGAAATACGCCCACGTGACGTACTTCTTCAACGGCGGCCTGGAGACGCCCTTCAAGAATGAAGAGCGGCTGCTGGTGCCGTCCCAGAAAGTGGCCACCTACGATCTGGCCCCCGAAATGAGCGCGGTGGGCGTGACCGACGTACTCTGCGGCGCCATCAAGAAGCGTCAGCACGACTTCATTCTCTGCAACTACGCCAACGGGGACATGGTGGGGCACACCGGGGTACTACCGGCCGGCCTCAAGGCGGTGGAGACGGTGGACCGGTGCCTGATCCGGGTGCTGGCCGCCGGCGAGGACGCGGGGGCCATCCTGCTGATCACGGCGGACCACGGCAACTGCGAGATGATGATCGACCCGGGCACCGGCGGTCCCCACACCGCGCACACGACCAACCCGGTTCCCTTCCTTATCGTCGGAGACGGCGACCGTTCGGGCGAGCTGCGCCCCGGCGGGTCGCTGCGGGACGTAGGGCCCACGCTGTTGAACCTGCTGGGCGTCGAACGCCCGGCGGAAATGACCGGGAAGGACTTGAGGGAGAGATGACGAAAAAGCAGACGGCTAGACGGCTAGACGGTTGGTTGACCCCCGTCTTGGGGACCGCGCTCGCCCTTCTCGCACTAACCGTCCAACCGTCCAACCGACTAGCTGGCCAGGTCGGCTACGAACCCGCGCGCTCGCCCTATCGCGACGCGCCGCCCTCCTCGGGGCCGGTGTTTTTCGCCGGCTATTTCGGGGGCAGCCGGGGGAACGTCCCTGTCGGGATCTCGGATGGGAACACCTGGGGAGTCCGGTACAGCTTTTCGTTCGGCTCCACCTCCATCAACCTCGGCGCCGCCTACGGGCAGACCACCCGACAAATCGTCAATCCGTTCGTGGCCCTCAAGAACAACACCTCCGGGCCCATCGACTGCGATGTCGTCCTGCTCGACGCCGCCCTGCAGATGGCCATCACCGGTCCCAAAACCTGGCACGGCCTGGCCCCGTACCTGGGCGCCACGGTGGGCGTCGCGGTCGGCAGCGAGCTGGGGCAGGACACGTCCGGCTACAGCTTCGGGACCAAGCTCACGTTCGGGCCCGTGGTCGGCGCCAAGTACTACATGGGCCGGCGCGTGAGCCTGTCCGCGGACTTCCGCGCCGTATTCTGGCGCCTGTCGTATCCCAGCCAGTTCAAACAGCCGAACACGGTGGACGGCGGCCGGATCCTGTCGGAGACCGCCGCCACCAACGCGTGGACCGTCCACCCGTGGATCAGCCTGGGCCTGGGGTGGGCCTTCTGAACGCCGGCGACGTTCCCATCGTCCGGCTCACCCGGGTGGTCGAGTTCACCGCCGGTCACGAAATCCGGCGGGCCGACTGGACCCCCGACCAAAACGCCCGGCACTTCGGCGGCGCGTCCAAACTCCACACCCACACCTACCAGTGCCACGTGACCGTCGCCGGGCCCCTGGCCCCCGAGCACGGCGGGGTCGTCCGTCTGGCCGAGCTCGACGCCCTGCTGGCGCGGGAGATCACGGACCGGTTCGGCGGTCGGACCATCCACGAAGGAGCCAAGGAATTCGGGCTCGGCGGCTGGCTCTCGACCGGAGAGGCTCTCGCGGTGTATTTGTGGGGGCGGATCGCCCCGTCCCTGCCGTCCGGCGTCGGGCTTCACGCGGTCCGCGTGCAAGAGGGACCACACCTGTATGCGGAGTACCGAGGCGAGACGGCCGGGTGACGCCTGAAGCCCTGGCCGCCCTGGTCCGGGGGACGAGGACCATCGCGGTGGTGGGGCTCTCCCCCAAACCGGCGCGGCCCAGCAACGAGGTCGCGACGTATCTGCAGGAGGCAGGCTTCCGGATCGTCCCGGTGAACCCCGGCCACGACCGTCTGCTGGGGGAGCGCTGCTATCGCTCGCTGGCCGAGGCGGCCCGGGAGCACCAGATCGACCTGGTGGACGTCTTCAGGCGCAGTGAGCTGGCGGGCGGCGTGGTGGACGAGGCGATCGCCATCCGCCCCGGGCTGATCTGGCTGCAGTTGGGTGTGGTGGATGACGCGGCGGCATCCCGCGCCGCCGCCGCGGGGATTCCGATGGTGATGGACCGCTGTCTGGCTGTGTACCACCAACATCTCGAGGCCCGATGAACCGTTTCTTGTCCGTCCTCTTCGTCTCCCTGGTCCCGGGCATCGTCGCCGCGCAGGTCGGGGACCACCCCAACCTCGTCCTCTCAATCTATGGCGGGGTCTCCTCCGGGCACTCCCTCTGGAACGTGGCCCGCCAGCCCTTGTGCGTGATCGCGAGCGGCGCGTGCGAGCAGAGCGGCAGCGGCACGGTCGACGACACCCTGGCGATCGCGCGCGACGTCAGCTCCAGCGTCCTGCTGGGCGCCGCGGTGAGCTATTTCAAGAATCCGTACATCGGGTTCCAGGCGGAGATCTTCTATCTGGGACTTTCGTTCGACGACCGCTGTACGCCGGTGGCGCCGTACCAGCCCGACAGCGAGAATAAGAACCAGCAGATCTGCGACTCCTTCGCGTCGACGGGCGCGTCGGCCAGCGCCGTGACCTTCCTGGGCGGCGTGGTGCTCCGCGCCTCCCCCCGTCACGCCATCAGTCCGTACCTCCGCGGGTCCCTGGGCTTCACGGCGTACAGCGGCGGGACCCTGCAGGCCTTCGGAGACTTCGGATCCACCGACCCCCAAACCGGTCAACCGATCACCGTCTCCCGCGACATCGTGGTGGACACCAATCCCAAGTCGAGCTCGTGGACCGTGCAGGTGGCGGCCGGCATCACTTCGCGCCTCTCCCCCGGCTACCAGATCCGATTCGAGCTGCGCGACGCGATCATCCCCCTGGAGCGCCTCGTCGGTCCCGCCAACTCCTCCGGCCTGGCGCCGCACGAGACCCAGGTCTACCACCACCTGGCGCTCGTCATCGGGCTGGACGTGGTGCTCGAGCATCAGCGGGGGCACCGCTACTGACCGTTCGCGGCGCCATCCTCGCGGGGGGCGCCGCCACCCGGCTCGGCGGGCGTCCCAAGGGGCTGCTGGAAGTGGGCGGACGCCGGATGCTCGATCGCCTGACCGACCTGCTCGCCGACCTGCTGGGGGCGGCTCCGCTTCTCGTCGCCAATGCTCCTGACGCATCCGAGTGGCACCCCGGTCTCGAGGTGGTGCGTGACCTGATTCCCGGCGCCGGCGCGCTGGGCGGAATTCACGCCGCGCTCTCCGGAGCCGCGCCGGCCCGCGTTCTGTGCGTGGCGTGGGACCTCCCCTTCCTCACCGCTCCCCTGCTCAGCGCGCTGGTCGAAGGGTCTCCCTCGTTCGACGCGTTCCTGCCCGAGAGCGGGGGGCCCCGTGGGATGGAGCCCCTGTGCGCGGTGTACGGCCCCGCCTGCATCCCGGCCATCGCGCGCCGCGCCGCCGCCGGGGACCATCGGGCCATCGCCTTCCACGATGACGTGCGCGTCGGTACACTACCGCTCGCGCGGGTGCGGACGTTCGGCGACCCCGCGCACCTCTTCTTCAACGTCAACACCCCCGAGGACGTGGAGCGAGCGGACCGCGCGTGGCAGCCACCCGGATAGTCTCGATCGTCGGGCGCCAGAACTCCGGCAAGACCACGCTCCTGGTGGCCCTGGCGGCCGAGCTCCGGCGCCGGAAGTTCCGGGTGATGACCATCAAGCACGCCACCCACCCGATCCAGCTCGATACCGAAGGCAAGGACACCTGGCGGCACTTTCAGGAAGCCCGGGCCGAGCGCGTGCTGCTCGAGGCGCCGGGGGAGCGGGTGCTCTTCGAGCGCACCACCGAAGTCGGCGACCCCGTCGCCCTCACGCAAGCGTACCTCGCCGACGCCGACATCGTGCTCTGCGAGGGATTCACCGCCGCTCCGCTGCCCAAGATCGAGGTTTCCCGCCGCGTCGCGGGGCCCCCCATCTGGAAGGAAGGCGCCGACTCGGCCCGGCACTGGATCGCGATGCTGACCGACGACCAGACCCTCCGGGCCGACTTCCCGGTCTTCCGGTTCTCGGACACGTCGTGGCTCGTCACCCTCGGCAACCTGGCCTGGGACCAGGCCCGCGTCCTCGCCCCGTGAACCGCCGTCCCCAGCCCGACCCCCTTGCCGCCGATGCTGCGGCGCGGCGGATTCTCGAACGGGTGCAGCCGCTGGCCCCGGTTCGGCGTCCCCTGGCGGGCGCCCGCGGGCTGGTGCTCGCCGAGGACGTGAGCGCTTCGATAGACGTGCCGCCGTGGGACAATTCCGCGATGGACGGATACGCCGCCCGGGGCGCCGACCTCCGCGCCGGGGCGACGCTCCGCGTGATCGAAGAGGTGCCCGCGGGCCGCTTTCCCCGAAGGCCAGTGGGACCGGGCGAGGCGACCCGGCTCTTCACCGGCGCGCCCCTGCCCGACGGCGCCGACACCGTGATCCGGCAGGAAGACACCGAGGCCGGCAGCGGCACAGTGCGAATCGTCGTGGCACCGGCTCCGGGCCGGAATATCCGCCGGCGAGGCGAGGACCTGACGCGGGGTGCGCGGGTGCTGGATGCCGGCACCGAGCTGACCCCCGCCCGCCTGGGGGTACTCGCCTCTGTAGCGCACGACCAGCCGCTGGTGCATCCGGCGCCGCGGGTCGCGCTCCTGGCCTCGGGAGACGAAGTGGTAGGGCTCGACCGGAAAGCGGAGATCCTGGCGGGCGAGAAAATCGCGTCGTCCAATTCCTACGCGCTCGCCGCCGCCATCCGCGCCGCGGGGGGGGAGCCCGTGGATCTGGGGATCGCCGCGGACCGTGTGGACGCAGTGACGGAGCGGCTGCGCGCGGCGGAGACGGTCGATCTCTTCGTGACCACCGCGGGTGTGAGCGTGGGGGACCACGATCTGGTCCGCGACGCCATCACCGGGCTGGGCGGGGAGATCATCTTTACCCGGGTGCGGATCAGACCGGGGGGACCCCTCAATTTCGGCGCGGTGAACGGCGTGCCGTGGATCGGGCTGCCGGGAAACCCGGTCTCCTCCCTCGTGACCTTCGAGCTGTTCGTGCGGCCGGCCATCCGGCGCCTCTGCGGGCACCGCCTCCCCTTCCGCCGCACGGTGCAGGTCGTGACGGCCGAGCCGCTGTCCTTGGGACCTCCGCTGCGACACTTTCTCCGGGTGACCCTCACCCCTGCTCCCGACGGCCCTCCCCGCGCGCGACTGACCGGCTCGCAGAGCTCGGGCGTGCTCACATCCATGGCGAAAGCCGACGCGCTCCTGATCGTCCCCGAAGACCGGCCCGACGTACCGGCGGGAGCGACTCTCACGGCGCTGGTCCTCGACGATCCGGGCCACGTGGCGGAGCCGCCATTCTGAGCGTCACGGTCCAATCGGCCGGGCAAATAGTTCAGGATCTTCTGCTGGTCCTGACCTCGGTGCTCTTCATTGTGGATCCGTTCGCCACGGTGCCCAGCTTCCTGGCCATGACGGAGCGGGACACGCCGGAAATGCGCCGGACGCTGGCACGCCGGGGTGCGTGGACCTGCGCCATCGCGCTGACCGCCTTCGGCCTGGGCGGGTCTTTCATCTTCAAGGTCTTCGGCATCACCATCGGGGCGTTCAAGATCGCCGGCGGCGTACTGATCGGGCTCAATGCGCTCGACATGGTGCAGGCCCGGCGCTCCCAGCAGCGGGAGACGGCGGTGGAGAAGGCGGAGGGCATTCAGAAGGAAGACATCGGCATCATGCCGTTGGGCGTGCCCATGCTCGCCGGCCCCGGGGCGATTTCCACCGTGATGGTGCTGGCGCTGGGCTCGAAGAGCCTGGTCACCACCATCGCGCTCTATCTCTCCATCGCCCTCACCGCCTTCATTTCCTATCACACCCTGGCGGCTGCCACGCTCGTGGAACGCCGTCTGGGGCAAACGGGTATGCGGATCCTCACCCGCCTCATGGGACTCATTCTCTGCGCCATCGCCATTCAGTTCGTGCTCGACGGCATTCGCCTCGCCTTCCCCAAGTCCTGACCGCGGCGGCGCTCTTGATCATCGCGCCCGGGGTCTCCCGGGCGCAGGCGGCGTCAGTGCAGGTGGGAGCCCAGGCCATCCCCGTCGGCACCGTCACCGACGGGGTACCGGGAGGCCGGTCCTACGGCGAGGTCCGCCTGGTGCAGCCGATGGTGATGGTCCGTGCCGCCACGGGCGGCGACCGACTGGTGCTCGTCGCCACGGGCGCCCTCGAGGGGCTCACCCTCAAGAACGGCGAGCTCGCTCCGGGAGCCTGGGGAGAAGGGTTCGAAGACCGCCGCCATCCGCACACGTATGTCCACGAGCTGATGCTGCTCGCGCCCGACCTGCTTCGGGATCTCGGCCTGCCGGCCCATCTCTCGGTGGGACTGGGCAAAGGGTTCGTCCCCTTCGGCACCGACGACCCGATGTCCCGTCCGGTGGAGCGGTTTCCCATCAATCACCACCTGAGCCAGATCCTCGAGCGGGCCGTCGCGATGGCGGGGGTGCAGGTGGGCCCGGCGTTGCTCGAGGGAGCGTTCTTCGACGGCGACGAGCCACAGCGCCC
>DATMOQ010000067.1:0-4561 GCA_035568195.1 Gemmatimonadales bacterium | reverse complement strand
ACGGCCACGCTGCCGGCCAGCGCGAGCTTCCAGGTCAGAGTCCGGATTTCCATGGCGCGGGTAAATCGCTCCCGCTCCTCGGGGTCTTCCGACGGCACCGGCTCGGCGACCTCGAACCCCGCCGCGCGCACCGCTGCTTCGAGCTCCTGCGCCGACGCGACGCCGGGGACGTATTCGACGGTGGCGGTCTCGAGGGCCTGATTCGCCGTGGCCTTCACCACGCCCGGCACCAGCATCAGCGCCTTCTCGAGCGGCCCGACGCTGGGCGCATAGTGCAGGTCGATGATCGCAATGGTGACCGTCGCGAGGCCGCAGTCGTATCCGGCGCCCCGCACCGCGCGGACCAGCTGCCCGATGCCGGTGACCGCATCGTCGTAGTCGACGGCGGCCCGGCCGGTGG
Source organism: Gemmatimonadales bacterium (assembly GCA_035568195.1). Taxonomy (GTDB): domain Bacteria; phylum Gemmatimonadota; class Gemmatimonadetes; order Gemmatimonadales; family GWC2-71-9; genus 40CM-2-70-7. Next base: position 4,161 of record DATMOQ010000067.1, on the reverse strand, counting down.
CGTAGTTCACGCTGGCGGCGGCGACGGCGGGCTGCGCGGCGAGCGCCTCCTGCACGGTGATGGCGCAGGAGGCGCAACTCATCCCCTCGATGGGGAGCGTGATCCGCGCTTTAGCCACGGGCTCTAGCCATGGGCGGGATGCGGTGAGGGAGCGGCGCGGCGCTCGACTCCCGCCGGCTCGACCACCAAGCGGCCCTTCAGCATGCTCATGCCGCAGCGGAAGGGGAATTCGCCCGCCTCTTCGGGGGTGAATTCGATGGTCGTGTTCTGAAAAGCGGGCAGCGCCTGGTCGATGTTGAAGTGCTCGAAGACCACGCGTTCAGAGCAGTCGGCTGTCTCGTCGCGGTAGAACACCAGCCGCACGGGCTTGCCGGCCTGGACCAGGATGGTGTCGGGCGAATAGCCGCCCTTCACGAGGATGCGGACTTCCTGCACTCCCCCGGCGTCACGGGCAGCGGCGGGCGTCGCCCGTGAAGCCAGGAAATACCACAACACCCAGACGATGGCGCATCCGCCGAGGACGGTGACGGCGAGCTGCACCCCGGTCATCAGGCGTTACTGCGACTCGATGCGCATGCTGTAGAACGACCGCCAGACGAAGACGACGGACAGGAGGAAGAACACTCCCGCGATCGCCTGCGTCAGTCCCGCGCCCCGCTCGGCCGTGAGCGAGACCGCCAGCTCCACGGCCAGGAGGCCGAAGAGCGTGGTGAACTTGATGATCGGGTTCATGGCCACCGAGCTGGTGTCCTTGAACGGATCGCCCACGGTGTCGCCGACGACGGTGGCGTCGTGCAGGGGCGTGCCTTTCTGCTTCAGCACGGTCTCCACGATCTTCTTGGCGTTGTCCCACGCGCCGCCCGCGTTGGCCATGAAGATGGCCTGGTACAGACCGAAGAGGGCGATGGAGATCAGGTAGCCGATGAAGAAGTAGGGCTCGACGAACGCGAACGCGAGCGTGGCGAAGAAGACCGCCAGGAAGATGACGAACATCCCCTTCTGCGCGTACTGGGTGCAGATCTCGACCACCTTCTTCGAGTCCGCCACCGACGCCTTCGTGGCGCTGTCCAGCTTGATGTGCGCCTTGATGAATTCCACCGCCCGATACGCGCCGGTGGTCACGGCCTGCGTGGACGCGCCGGTGAACCAGTAGATCATGGCGCCTCCCGCGATGAGGCCGAGCAGGAAGGGCGGGTGGAGGATGGACAGGTTGTTGACGAGCGAAGGATCGAGGCCGTGGGTGAGCGCCACGATGATGGAAAAGATCATCGTGGTGGCGCCCACCACCGCGGTGCCGATGAGCACCGGCTTGGCAGTGGCCTTGAAGGTGTTCCCCGCCCCGTCGTTCTCCTCAAGGTTGTCCTTGGCCCTCGCGAAGTTCACGTCGAATCCGAAGTCCTTCTTGATCTGTCCCTGGATGCCCGGAATCTGCTCGATGGTGGAGAGCTCGTAGACGGACTGCGCGTTGTCCGTCACCGGCCCGTAGGAATCGACGGCGATGGTGACGGGGCCCATGCCCAGGAACCCGAAGGCCACGAGGCCGAAGGCGAAGACCGCGGGGGCGATCATCAGGCCGCCCAGGCCCGTGGTGCTCACGCCGTAGGCGACCGCCATCAGGGCGAGCATCGCCATGCCGAGCCAGTACGCCGAGAAGTTTCCGGCCACGAGCCCGGAGAGGATGTTGAGGGACGCGCCGCCCTCACGGGACGACGTCACCACTTCCTTCACGTGCCGGGACTGCATGGAGGTGAAGACCTTCACCAGCTCCGGGATCACGGCGCCGGCCAGGGTGCCGCAGGTGATGACCAGCGAGAGCTTCCACCAGAGGGTGGGGTCACCACCCAGCGTCGGAATCATCAGCTTGGACACGACGAACGTGAGCGCGATGGAGACGATGGACGTGAGCCACACCAGCATGGTGAGCGGCGCCTCGAAGTCCATCTTGTCCGCGTTGGCGTACCGGGCCTTGGTGATGGCGGCGTTCAGGAAGTACGAGAGTCCCGAGGTGACGATCATGATGATGCGCATGGCGAAGATCCACACCAGCAGCTGGATCTTCACGAGCGGGTCGTGCACCGCGAGCAGGATGAACGTGATGAGCGCGACGCCGGTCACGCCGTAGGTCTCGAAGCCGTCGGCCGACGGGCCTACCGAGTCGCCCGCGTTGTCGCCGGTGCAGTCGGCGATGACGCCGGGGTTGCGGGCGTCATCTTCCTTGATCTTGAACACGATCTTCATCAGATCGGACCCGATGTCCGCGATCTTGGTGAAGATCCCGCCCGCCACGCGGAGGGCCGCGGCGCCCAGCGACTCGCCGATGGCGAAACCGATGAAGCACGGTCCCGCGTAGTTCCCGGGCACGAAGAGGAGGATGAACAGCATCATGATGAGCTCGACAGACACCAGCAGCATGCCGATGCTCATTCCCGCCTTGGTCGGAATCTCGTGGCAGGGGAACGGCTTCCCGGACAGCGCCGCGAACGCCGTCCGCGAATTGGCGAACGTGTTCACGCGGATGCCGAACCAGGCTACGCCGTAGGAGCCCGCGATCCCGATCAAGCTGAAGAGCAGAATGATGACGACCGTCAGCGGCGGATACCCGTGGACCACCGCACCGGTGGCGTCGACGGTGGTCGCCAGCCCGCCGAAGTAGAACGCGGCGATGGCGCCGATGAACACCCAGAGAATGAGCAGGAACTTGCCCTGGGTGATCAGGTACGTCTTGCAGGTCTCGTAAATCAGCTCGGAGATTTCCCGCATCGATTGATGGACCGGCATGTTCTTGAGCTGGGTGTAGATCATCAGCCCGAACGCCAGGCCGAGCACGCAGACGAGCAGGCCCCACACCAGCAGGCTGTGCCCGTCGATGCCGCCGAGGAACGACGACTGATGGAGGTCCGGGAGGACCAGGGCGGCTTCCCCGCCCGCCTCGTGCGTGACGGCGGGGGCGGCGCCGGGACCCTGCGCCAGCGCGGCACGGGGCGCCGCAAAGGCGGCGAAGATGCCCAGGACCAAAAGGGCGGTGATCGTCAGTCGGTGGAGGCGCGCGGACTTCGGCGTCATCATGTGACGGTCATCTCCTGTGTGCGATACCGGTTGGGCGGACGGGGTCACTTGTCCCCGTACTCGTAGTATTCGACTCCCAGGTGGGTGATCTGGTCTTCACCCATCAGCCACCGGAGAGTGTTCTTCAGCTTCGTCTGCTGGATGAAGAGATCGTGCTCCGGGTACAGGCCCGGCGCGGTCTGTGGACTCTTGAAGTAGAACGACAGCCATTCCTGGACGCCGCCCAGTCCGGCCCGGTGCGCCAGATCGAAGAACAGCGCGAGGTCGAGCACGATGGGCGCGGCGAGAATCGAATCGCGGCAGAGAAAATCGACCTTGATCTGCATCGGGTAGCCCAGCCACCCGAAGATGTCGATGTTGTCCCAGCCTTCTTTGTTGTCACCGCGGGGCGGGTAGTAATTGATGCGGACCTTATGGAAGACCTTCCCGTAGAGCTCCGGATAGACGTCGGGCTGGAGGATGTACTCCAGGACGCCCAGCTTCGACTCTTCCTTGGTCTTGAACGACTCGGGATCGTCCAGCACCTCGCCGTCGCGATTCCCCAGGATGTTGGTGGAGTACCATCCTGCCAGGCCCAGCATCCGCGCCTTGAACGCCGGCGCCAGAACCGTCTTCATCATGGTCTGGCCGGTCTTGAAGTCCTTCCCGCCGATCGGAATCTTCCGCTCGTGGGCCAGCGCGGCGAGGGCCGGCACGTCCACGCAGAGGTTGGGCGCGCCGTTGGCGAAGGGGACATTCTCCATCAGCGCCGCGTACGCATAGAGCATCGAAGGCGCGATGGCCGGATCGTTCTGCTCCATCGCCTGCTCGAACGCCGCGAGTGACTGGTGCGCCGGACCGGGCGTGATGAACACCTCGGTCGACGCGGCCCACACCACCACCACGCGCGACACCCCGCCCGATTTCTTGAACTCCCGGATGTCCGCCCGCAGCTGCTCCGCCAGGTCCTTCTTGCTCTTCCCGTGCTTGACGTTGGTCCCGTGGAGCCGCTTGACGTAGTTCTGGTCGAAGGCCGCGGGGATGGGTCTGATGCTTTTCAGAAAGTCCGCGATCGGCTCGACGTGATCCCGCTCCAGCACCCCTGCCCGTACGGCC
>DATMOQ010000066.1:0-12999 GCA_035568195.1 Gemmatimonadales bacterium | reverse complement strand
GGCGGCGATGTGCTGGGCGTCGGCGGCGCTGCCGCCGTTCCCCGCGAAGAACAGCGTCCCGCCCGCCCGCAGCACTGCCTCATATCGCGTCGCCAGGTCGGCCACGGCTCCCGCCTGCTCGGCCGCCACGCGCTCGGCCAGCGCGGAAAGCGCGCTCAGGGCACCCCGGACTCGCTCCGTGGGATTCAGGAGCCCACCGCCCGCACGAACGCTTCGATCTGCGCGCGCCAGCTCTCGTCGCTCCCCTGCTCCACCGCGGTCCCGATCACCACGAAGTCCGCCCCCGCCGCCCGAGCCGCGCCCGCTTCTTCGGGGGTGCGAATGCCGCCACCCACGAAGAGCGTGATGCCGTTCGGGAGGGCCGCGCGGCAGGCCGCCACCACCGCCGGTGGAACGGGACGGGCCGCGCCACTTCCCGCGTCGAGATAGACCGCGCTCATGCCGATCATGCGCGCCGCCATGGCATGCGCCGCGGCCAGCTCGGGTTTGTCCGCCGGCAGGGGGCGGGTCTGGCTCACCGCCTCCACGCTGGTCACCCGCCCGCCGTCGATGAGGATGTATCCCGTGGAGAGCGCCGGAACCTGATGCCGCTGAAAGAACGGCACCGCCCGCACGTGCTCCTCGATGAGGTACTGGGGGTTCCGGCCCGACACGAGGGACAGAAAGAGGACCAGATCGACCTGCTCGGTCAGCTGCATCGCTGAACCCGGGAACAGGGCCACCGGCAGCTCGTGGGCGCCTTCCCGGAGCGCGCGCGCGACCTGATGCGTTTCGCGGGTGCCGTCGTAGGACGATCCGATCATCACCCCCGCCGCGCCCGCGAGATGAGCGGCCCGCGCCACCCGCGTCGCATCGGCCGCCGAAGTGCGACTGGGGTCCACGAGGATGAGTACGCCGGGGCGGCGGCTGAGGAGGTCCTTCATTCTCCGCTCACGCGCTCGGCCAGCCGGGACAGGCCCCGGACGTCGGCTTCGGCCTGGGCTTCGAAGGCATATGTGACCAGCGCGTCGGCGGCGAGGAGGTCGAGCGCCTGACGGCGGTCCTGCGGGGTGGCCTGCGCGACGCGATCGAGCACCCGGGCGCCGAGGCCGGCGAGAGTCGCGGGGGGTGCGCCGGCCTCATCGCCGACCGTTTCCGTCAGCCGCTCCGCCAGGGCCTTCGGGGGGACGGGTCGCCGGCCCGACAGCCAGGCGGCCAGGTCGTCGTGGCTCACCGGGCCAACGCTCCCCTCACGACCTCGGGCGCTCCGGCGCGGGCCGCGTCGAGCCGCGCGGGGTCTCCGGCACCGGCCGAGGCGAAGGTGGGACGACCGCCCCCTTTGCCGCCGCTGAGGGCCGCGATGGCACCCGCCAGCTTCCCGGCCTGCACGCCCTTCGCCACCAGATCATCCGTCACGGCCACGTGAATCCCCGGGCGCTCGCCCCGTGTGAAGAGCACAGATATCGCCTTGGAACGCCCCTGACGGAAGGCGTCCATCACCAACGCGATCTGGTCGCGGTCTTCGAGATCGGAGTCCCCGACATGGAGCTCGACCTCGCCGATGGGAATGACGACTCCCGACTCCCGACTCCCGGCTCCCGTCTTCAGCATCTCCTGGACGCGATGCTCCAGCTTCTTCCGCTCCTCGAGCAGCGCTTCGATCCGCTTCTCCACGTGCTCGGGCTGCGCCTTCAGCAGGCGCGCCGCCCCCGCCAGCCGCTGCTCGAGCTCGCGCAGGTGGCGGTACGCCGAAGGACCCGTGATGGCTTCGATGCGTCGCACGCCCGCTTCGGCTCCGGTCTCGTGCGTGAACCGGAAGAGGGCGATCTGCCCGGTGGTGGGCACGTGGGTCCCGCCGCACAGCTCCAGCGACACGCCGCCGCCGATGTCCACCACGCGCACCCGGTCGCCGTACTTCTCGCCGAAGAGCGCCATGGCTCCCTGCGCGATGGCCTCGTCCCGCGGCATCTCCCGCGTGGTGACGGTGAGATTCTCCCAGATCCGGCCGTTCACCTCTTCTTCGATGTTCGCGAGCGTCGCGTCGTCGATGGGGCCGTGGTGACTGAAGTCAAACCGCAGCCGCTCGGGCGCGACCAGGGACCCGCGTTGCCGCACGTGCGTGCCGAGCACCTTCCGCAGCGCGGCATGCACCAGGTGGGTGCCGGTGTGGTTGCGCTCGATATTCCGGCGCCGCGATTCGTTCACGTGGGCGCGGACCGGCGTGGGCTCGAAGGCTTCTCCGAACCGGCCCACGACGGCATTCTTACCGTTCTCCTTCACCACGTCTTCCACCGTCAGCTCCCAGCCGTCTCCCGTCACCACGCCGGTGTCCGAGACCTGTCCACCCGACTCGGCGTAGAAGGGATTCTCCTGCAGCACCAGCTCGACCAGCTCTCCGGTCTGCCGGAACGCCAAGACGTCGGTCTCGGCGCTGGTCGCCTCGTACCCGATGAACCGCTGGCGTCCTTCGGGACGCACGTCGACCCACTCGCCGCGCTTGCCCGCCTGGGCCGCGGCGGCGGTGAGCGAGACGCGCGCCGCGCGCGAGCGCCGGCGCTGCTGCGCCAGCGCCTGCTCGAACCCTTCGACGTCTACGGTCTGATGCCGCTCGGTGGCGATCACCTGGGTGAGGTCGAGCGGGAAGCCGTAGGTGTCGTAGAGCTTGAACGCGTCCTCGCCCGAGATGGTCTTCGCGGCCTTGAGCTCGTCGAGACGTCGCATCCCGCCCTCGATGGTCTCGAGGAAGCGCTCTTCCTCGGCGCGCGTGGCCCGCAGGAGCTCGGCCTTCTTGACCACGAGATCGGGGTAGACGTCCCCCATCGTGTCGATCACGCGCTCCGCGAGGTGCACGAGGGTCGGCTCGGCGCGGCCTTCCTGCCACGCGTACCGGACGCCCCGTCGGAGAATGCGCCGCAGCACGTAGCCGCGGCCGTCCGAAGACGGGGCCACCCCGTCGGCGAGGAGAAACGCCACCGCGCGGGCGTGATCCGCGAGCACCCGGAAGGGCGCCCCTGCCGGCCCCCGGTCGTACGGCCGGCCGATCACCTCGGCGGCCCGTTCGAGGATGGGGATGAACAGATCGGTATCGAAGTTGGACGGAACGCCCTGCAGGACCGCCGCGATCCGCTCAAGCCCGGCGCCGGTGTCTACCGAGGGACGCGGCAGTGGTTTGCGCGACCCGTCCGCCTGGAGGTCGTACTGCATGAACACCAGGTTCCAGATCTCGACCAGCGCGCCGGTCTCGGCCAGGTGCTCGAAGTGCTCCAGCGTGAGGGCCTGGCCCCAGTCCTTCCGGTCCCGGAGATCGACGTAGATCTCCGAGCAGGGACCTGCGGGACCCGTCTCCCCCATTTGCCAGAAGTTGTCCTTGTCGGACAGGCCGAAGATCCGTTCGTCCGCGAGGCCGGCGACGTCGCGCCAGAGCTTCCGGGCTTCGTGGTCCGAGTGGTGCACCGAGATCCGCAGGCGCTCGGGCGCAATGCCGAGCCACGACTTGCCGGTGACCCACTCCCAGGCGTAGCCGATGGCTTCCCGCTTGAAGTAATCGCCGAAGGAGAAGTTGCCGAGCATCTCGAAAAACGTGTGATGCCGGGCCGTGTGGCCGACCTGTTCGAGATCGTTGTGCTTGCCCCCGGCCCGCACGCACTTCTGGCAGCTGGTGGCGCGGAGGTAGTCGCGCCGTTCCAGGCCCTGGAACACGCGCTTGAACTGCACCATCCCGGCGTTGGTGAACAGCAGGGTGGGATCGTCGGCCGGGACCAGGAGCGAGCTCGGCACCTCCTGATGCTCACGGTCGACGAAGTAATCCAGGAATTGGCGGCGAATCTGTGCGGCCTTCATGGCGGAGAATATAGCCACGTCGCGGGGCAACCTGAAGCCAATTGGCGAGTTAGGTGGCGACACCTGGGCGTGGCCCCGGGCGCAGACAACACGCCGCGTTCTTGAACCCCGCGGCACGGCCGCGGCCACCGCGCCAACACACGGCGCTCTTGAACCCCGCGGCACGGCCGCGGGCACCGCGCCAACACACCAGGTTCGTGAACCCCGGGGCATGGCCCCGGGGTTAACCGGCCAACGGCAGGCGGTCGGGGTGGTGCTCGCGCTGGCCCTCAATGTACCGGCGCAGTCTGAGCAGGTGGCTCCGGCACACGGCGTTCGCATAACAACCGCGGCACCAGCGCAGGCGCTGCGTGCCGTCGGCCCTGGCCTCGTTAACGCGGCGTGCAGACTCGGACTTCGCGTCTCTCACGAAGTCGCTCAGACGGGCGCTGGGTGGGTAGGAGACCATGACGTGCACATGCTCGGCCAGCACCGCCACCGCATGCACTCGCACCTGGGTCCGCTCTCCTGCCGCCTGAAACGCCGCCGTGACGAGTGGCACGTCCCGCTCGCGCAGACTGAACGCCCGCGCTTTGGTGTGCCACCCAAGGTGCGCGTACAACCCCATGGCCTGGTGTGGCCCCCGCTTGCGCCCCGCCTGCACGGTGCCCTCCGGTTAACCCCGCGGCCATGCCGCGGGGTTGAACGGCCATGCCGCGGGGTTGAAGCGAAACGGTGTGGTTGCTGGCCCGCGGCCATGCCGCGGGGTTGAAGCGAAACGGTGTGGTTGCTGGCCCCGGGGTCAGCTGCCGCAGAGCTCCCGCACCAAGTCCCGGGTTTCCGCTCCTCCAAATCCGCGGCGGACCAGAAACGCCATCAAACGCCGCCGCTTGGTGGCGGGCGGCAGATCCCGAAGCTGCGTCACCCGCCGTTCGGCCACCACCCGCGCCTCCCGGGCCGGATCCACCCCTTCCTCGATCAGGGCCGCCGCCACAGCCTGTTCCGCCAGCCGCCGGTCCACCCCCTGCGACAGGAGGTCCCGAAGCACGCGGCTGGGGCCACGGCCCCGCGAGACCCGGGTGCGGGCGTACGTCTCGGCAAAGCGCCGGTCATCCACCACGCCTGACCACTCGAGGCGCGCGATAGCCTGATCCACCACCTCGCCGCGATGCTGCTTGAGAATCAGGCGGCGGCGAAGGTCCCGCTTGGCATGCGAGCGCAGCCGCTCGAGCCGGACGGCGGCCTGATACGCCCCCTCCACCTCGGCGATGGCGTCGAGCGTGTCCCGGATGGGAGGCGTGATCTCGACGCCGGGCGCGAGGCCGAGGGGCCGGAGGGCGTCTTCGGGGAGTGAAGCGAATCGCCCCCGGTCCACCTCCACCACGCGGTAGCCGGGGCGGCGGGGATCGGGGGCGAGTCCGGTGCAGATGGGCACTACTCCTCCGCCGCGGGGGCCTCCTCATCGGCGGTCGGGGCGGCCGTGCTCTTCATGCCCAGCAGCTCCTTCACCTTGACCTCGATTTCGAGGGCCATTTCGGGATGGTCCTTGAGATACATCTTGGCGTTCTCGCGGCCCTGCCCGATCCGCTCCTTGCCATAGGCATACCAGGCGCCGGCCTTCTCGATGATGCCGGCCTCCGCGGCGATATCCACCAGCAGGGATTCGTGGCTGATGCCCTCGTCGAACATCAGGTCGAACTCGGCCTGCCGGAACGGGGGAGCCACCTTGTTCTTCACGACCTTCACCCGCACGTGGTTTCCGATGATGGTCTCGCGTTCCTTCACCGGGCCGATGCGCCGGACGTCGAGCCGCACCGAGGCGTAGAACTTGAGCGCCCGGCCGCCCGTGGTGGTCTCCGGATTGCCGAACATCACCCCGATCTTCTCGCGGAGCTGATTGATGAAGATCACGGCGGTCCGGGAGCGGTTGATGGCGCCGGCCAGCTTGCGGAGGGCCTGGCTCATCAGCCGGGCTTGGAGCCCCATGTGGGAGTCTCCCATCTCGCCTTCGATCTCGGCCTTGGGCACGAGGGCCGCCACCGAATCGATCACCACGACGTCCACCGCCCCGGAGCGCACCAGGATCTCGCAGATCTCGAGCGCCTGCTCGCCGGTGTCCGGCTGGGAGACGAGGAGGTTGTCGATGTCCACGCCCAGTTTCTTGGCGTATTCGACGTCGAGCGCGTGCTCGGCATCGATGTAGGCGGCCGCGCCACCGCCGCGCTGAGCCCGCCCCACCACGTGCAGGGCCAGGGTGGTCTTGCCGCTCGATTCGGGGCCGAAGATTTCGGTCACCCGGCCGCGCGGGATGCCGCCGATGCCGATGGCGGCGTCGAGATTGATGGCTCCGGTGGAGATCGCCTCGACGCGGACCCGGGGGGAATCGGCCCCCATCCGCATGATGGCGCCCTTGCCGATGCTCTTCTCGATCTGGGTGATGGCGAGGTTGAGCGCCTTGCGGCGGTCATCGCTGAGTTTCGGGTTTTCTTGGGGGTCGGCCGCCACGGACGTCCTCATCAGCATGGGTAATGGGCCTCGCGCTTGGGGTGGGCCCGAATATAAGCCGAAAGCCGGTTTATCGCCAACCGGGGCGAAACGCGTCCTCGAGGTGAGTTAACTTGTTGTTCTGTATGGCGATACAGTCAAATCGATAGATGTCCCCGGACGTGCCGAACCGATCCATCCAGGCTCGGGCCGCCTTCACGATCTCACGGCGCTTGGCCCCCGTCACTGCCTCGAAGGGGCTCCCGAAGGCGTTCCCGCGACGGGTCTTCACCTCCACGAAGGCGACGAGCTTCCCGCGCCGCACCACCAGGTCGACCTCGATCCGGCCCACGCGCCACCGGTGCGCGATGACGAACCATCCCTGGCTCACGAGATACTGAATCGCCTGCAGCTCCCCCGCCAACCCCTCGCGATGTCGCGGGTCTTCCCACGTGGCTGGATCGGACCGTACGCCGCTGTTCACGGGGCGAATCTAAGGCGCCAGGTACCATCCCTGATAACCCAATTTACGCGCGCAGGTACGAATTATTTCAGCCGTCAGCCGTCAGCCGTCAGCCGTCAGCATGCGGATCGCTGATGGCTGATGCCTGATGGCTTCTACACCTCGTCCAGATCCTCCAAGCCAACCAGCACATCTCTCGGCTTGCTGCCATTGGCGGGTCCCAGGATGCCCGCCATCTCGAGCTGATCGATGATCCGCGCGGCACGGCCGTACCCGATGCTCATCCGGCGCTGCAAGAGTGAGGTCGACCCCAGCTGATTCTGGATGCAGACTTCCGCGGCTTGGCGGAAGAGCGGATCCCGCTCGCCCGTGTCGCCTCCTTCGCCGTCTCCCCCGCCCGCCTCCGCCACTTCCTGCGCCCGGATGGCGTCGACCTGAGCCTCGATGACCGATGCCGGCAGGGCCGCGGCGCGGTGGTCGTCGTACCACTTCATCAGCCGCTCGGTCTCTTCCGTCGAAATGTAGGCGCCCTGCACGCGCATGGGCTCGCTCTTGCCGGGCGGCAGAAAGAGCATGTCGCCGTTCCCCAGGAGGGATTCGGCCCCGTTCTGATCGAGGATGGTCCGGCTGTCGACCTTCGACGCCACCCGGAATCCGATCCGGCACGGGAAGTTGGCCTTGATGACGCCGGTGATGACGTTCACCGACGGCCGTTGCGTGGCGAGCAGCAGATGAATGCCGATGGCCCGCGCCTTCTGCGCCAGCTGCGCGAGCGGGGTCTCGATCTCCCCCTGCACCGTCAGCATCAGATCGGCCAGCTCGTCGACGATGAGTACGATGTACGGCAGCACGCCATCGCCGTAGTCGCCGTCGAACGGCAGCTCCTTCTGGATCCCGGCCTGCGTGGCCAGCGTTTCGCGCGGGCCCTTCAGGGGCTTCTTGTCGAGCACTTTCTTGTTGAAGTCGATCACATTCCGCGCGTGATTCGCGTGCAGGAGCTTGTACCGGCGATCCATTTCCCAGACGGCCCACTTGAACACGGTCGCCGCCTTGTGATGGTTGGTCACCACCGGCAGCCCGAGATGCGGAAGCGACGCGTACATCGACAGCTCGACCATCTTGGGATCGATCATCAGGAGCTTGAGGCGCTCCGGCGGATGCGCATACACCAGGCTGGTGATGATCGCGTTGATCGTCACCGACTTTCCGGACCCGGTCTGCCCGGCCAGCAGGAGGTGCGGCATCTTCGCGAGATCGGCGACGACCTCCTCGCCCTCGATGTTCCGCCCCAGCGCCACCGGCAGGATGCGCTCGGCCCGGAACTCCGGCGTCGCCAGGAGCTCCCGCAGCACCACCATGCGGGGATGCGGGTTGGGCACCTCGATGCCGACCGCCGCCTTACCGGGGATGGGCGCGAGGATGCGGAGCGACTGTGCCTTCATGGCCAGCGCCAGATCGTCCGCGAGTCCCGAAATGCGCCCCACCTTCACTCCGGGTCCCGGCTCGATCTCGAAGCGCGTGACGACGGGCCCCACGGTGCGATCGGCGATCCGGCCTCCCACGCGGAACGTCTCGAGCGTCTGAATCAGGCGCTGGCCCATTTCGTCGATCTGCGCGATGCCGACGTCGGCCGTGTCGGCCGAGGGATCGTTGAGCAGCTCGATGGGGGGGATGAGCGAGCCTTCGGGGGGCGGCGGAATCGGAGCGGGCTTGGGGGCCGGCTTGGACGCCGCTTTGGGAGGCTTGGGTTTCCGCTCAGCCGTTCGCTCCACCGGAGGGGCAATCTCCTCGACGTCCTCGTCGTCGCGCCTGGCCTTGGGCTTCTCCCGTTTCCCAGTCTTCGCTTCTTCCTCGCGTCTCGCGCGCAGGACCGCCAGGGGGTGCCAGCCGATGGTGAAGACGCCCAGCGCCGATATGGCGAACAGACCCACCAGGACCGCGCCGGCGGGGCCGGTGGTCCGCTCGACCTCGTCGGCCAGAAACGCCGGGACGATGCCGATCAGGCGCTGACTGGAGGTCCAGTGCGTGTAATCGGGGAGGTACGAGACCGACACGCCGCTCAGCACCGCGACGGCGTACGGAAGGAGGACGATCAACCCGACGCCGAGGGTCGCCGCCCGGGGGCTCGATACCGACCCCATGCGCCCGAAGGCCGCCAGGGCCCAGCCGATGCCGAGGGCCGGGATGACCGCGGAGCCCACGCCGAAGACGTTCCAGAGGGCCCCGCCCACGGCGGAGCCGATGTTTCCGGTGACGTGCCAGGGCGCGAGCGTGAGTCCGAGGAAGAGGCCCAGGACCAGGGCCCCGATGCCCACCAGCTCCTCGCGCGCTCTGGGGTTCACGTGATGCGGCGGTCCGCGTAGGTGGGAACCACGGCGCAGCGGTCGGCCTTGGCGCAGAAGGCCACATCTTCCCCGAGCTCCGCTTCCTCGAGCTGACGGGCGGCGTCGGACGCCTCGAAGGCCTCGCTCCAGTTCGTGTACTCCGTGGTCAGGCCCAGCGCCACGGTCGCGGCGTCGTTCAGGTCGATCTTCCGGATCCCTTTCTTCACGGCCTTCACGATGCGGCCCGCGGTGTACGCGTCCTCGAGGGCGAACCGGCCTTCCCGCCCGGCGCAGACGATGACCAGGTCTCCCTGGGCGGCGAAGAGCTCGCGGGCCCGGTCCGCCAGCGCAGAGAAGTTGATCGCGCCGCCCACGAGCACCGGTCCGCCGTCGGCGCAGGCGACCAGCGCCGGCGTCCCGTTGGTCGTGGCCAGGAAGACGGTTTTGCCCGCGACCACCTCGGGCGTCATCTCCCGCGGCGAGTTCCCCAGGGCGAACCCGGGGATCTTGAGGGACTTCCGCTCGCCGGCGAGCAGGAAGCCGTCCCGCTGGAGGTTCGAGGTCATGCGGACCGCTTCTTCGGACGACGCCGCGGGCACCACGGCCTTGGCGCCGTTGGCCAGCGCCATGACGATGGTGGTCGTGGACCGGAGGACATCGAGAACGATCACCCCCCGGCCCGGGGCTTCTCCGGAGAGGCCGAGTGGAGTGAAATGCACGTCGATCTTCATGCGTCTTTGAAGAGTTGGGGCTGCCGCTCGAGGAATTTGGTGTCGACCTTCCCGGCGATGAAGTCGGGGTGCCGCATGACGCGGCCCAGGAAGGGAATGGTCGTGGTCACGCCCTCAATGATAAACGAGTCGAGGGCCTGGCGCATGCGGGCCAGGGCCTCCTCGCGCGAATTGCCGTGCACGATGACCTTGGCCAGCAGCGAGTCGTAGTACGGCGGCACCGTGTACCCGGCGTAAATGTGCGTGTCGACGCGCACGCCGGGACCGCCGGGCGGGTGGTACGCGGTGATCTGGCCGGGCGATGGCTGGAAGTTGCGGAACGGGTCCTCGGCGTTGACCCGGCATTCGATGGCGTGCCCGCGCAGCCGGCTGCCCTCCATCTTGAGGCGCAGGTGCTCCCCGGCCGCCACCCGGATCTGTTCCTTCACCAGATCGAAGTTGGTGCACATCTCCGTCACCGGGTGCTCCACCTGGATGCGGGTGTTCATTTCCATGAAATAGAAGGAGCCGTCCTCGTCCAGGAGGAATTCCACCGTCCCGGCGCCGACATACCCGATGGCCTCGGCGCAGGTGACCGCCGCCGCGCCCATCTTCTCCCGCAGGGCCTGATTGAGCGCCGGACTGGGCGCCTCTTCGACGAGCTTCTGGTGCCGGCGCTGAATGGAGCAGTCGCGCTCGCAGAGGTGCATGATCCGCCCGTGCTCGTCTCCCATGATCTGGATCTCGACGTGCCGCGGCCGGGCCAGGTACTTCTCGATGTAAACCTGATCGGACCCGAAAGCGGCGAGCGCCTCCTGCCGGGCCAGGTTGTAGCTCTGGGTGAACTGGTCGCGGTCGTTGGCGACCCGCATGCCCTTCCCGCCCCCGCCCGCCGCGGCTTTGATGATGACCGGGAAGCCGATCTTCTCCGCGAAGCCCAACCCCTCCTCCATGGACTCCACCGGACCCGGTGAGCCCGGCACCGTGGGGATCTTGACCTTCTGCGCGATCTTCCGCGCCACCGCTTTGTCGCCCATCTGGCGGATCTGGTCCGGCGTGGGGCCGATGAACGTGATGTTCGACGCCTTCACGATGTCCGCGAATTCGGCGTTCTCGGCCAGGAAGCCGTACCCGGGATGGATGGCGTCGGCGCCCGTGATCTCGGCGGCCGCGATGATGCGGGGGATGTTGAGGTAGCTGTCGCGCCCCGGCGGCCGTCCGATGCAGACGTCGTCGTCGGCGAACCGGACGTGCAGGCACTCGCGGTCCGCCTCGGAATAGACGGCCACGGTCGCGATGCCGAGCTCCTTGCACGCGCGGATCACCCGCAGGGCGATCTCCCCGCGGTTGGCAATGAGGACTTTCTTGAACATCAGGGGGTCAAGTCGATGGCGCCGGCTTGCGATCCGCCGGTCCCGCCGAAGGCGCGGCTCCCCTGGGAATCCACGCCCGACACCTTCAGGGCGAACTCGCTGGGGTTCGAGGCATAGAAGAGCGCGCTCTCGTAGCTGACCACTCCCTGCTGGTACCACTGGAAGAGCGACTGATCGAACGACTGCATCCCGTACTGCACCGAGCCCTCGGCGATCAGATCCGGAATGGCCAGAGCCCGGGTGAGGTCGCGGATGTTGTCCTGCACCGTCGCCGTGTTGATCAGCACCTCCGCGGCCGGGACCCGCCCCTTCCCGTCCTTGCGCGGCACCAGACGCAGCGAGACCACCGCCTGCAGCGCGGTGGAGAGCAGATGCCGGACTTCCTCGTGCTGGTGGGGCGGGAAGAACGAGATGACGCGGGTGATGGACTGGGTCGCATCGGTGGTGTGCAGCGTCGAGAATACCAGGTGTCCGGTGTCCGCCGCCTTGAGCGCGGTGTCCAGCGTCTCCATATCGCGGATTTCGCCGATGAGGATGACGTCGGGATCCTGCCGGAGCACGTGCCGCAGCGCCGAGCCGAACGACAGTGTGTCGTTCCCGACTTCGCGCTGCGAGATGTTCGCGAGGTTGTCCCGATGCAGAAACTCGATCGGGTCCTCGATGGTGATGATGTTGACCCGGCGGTTGGTGTTGATGTGGTTGATCAGCGCCGCCAGCGCGGTGGACTTGCCCGAGCCGGTCACGCCCGTTACCAGCACCAGGCCACGCGGCTTCAGCGCGATCTCCTCGAGGACCGGCGGCAGGGACAGTTCCTGCACCGACTTCACTTCGTAGGGGATGGCACGGAACGCGAACGCCACGGTGCCGCGCTGCTGGTACACGTTGGTCCGAAACCGTCCGACGCCCGGAACGCCGATCGCGAAATCCGCCTCCTTGTGCTCGGCGAACTCTTTGACCTGCCGGGGCGTCATGATCTGCTCCGCGAGGGATTTCAGCTCCTCGGGCTTGAGGGGCTGAGTCTCGAGGGCCACCAGGTCGCCATTGACGCGTACCGTCGCCGGACGCCCGACCTTGAGCAGCAGGTCGGACCCGTTGCGCTGTACCATCTGCGTGATGGCCTGCTTGAAGTTGAAGGCCTGAGCCTGTCCCGCGGCGGGGGTCTCAGCCATTGGGATCGAGCCGGAAAAGGACCTGACCAAACTCCACCGGCTGCGCGTTGTCCACGCACACCTCCCGAACCACGCCTTGGACCTCGGATTCGATCTCGTTCATGATCTTCATCGCTTCGATGATGCAGACCACCTGCCCGGTGGTGACCCGCGACCCGACTTTCACATACGCTTCGGCGCCGGGTTCCGGGGACTTATAGAAAGTCCCCACCATGGGGGACTTGACCTCGAGCAGATTGGGCGCGGGAGGGGCCGCCGCCGGAGCGGCCGCCGGGGTGCTCAGGGCCGCCGGCGCCACCGCCGGAAGGGGGGCCTGTCCCACCACCACCTGCGCGGCCCCACCCGGCTGGTGTCCCGCCCGGGAGACCCGGACCGACGCCCAGAGGCCGAGAAAGCCGCGCCGAATCTCGATGGACCCCAGCTCGGGGGCGTCCTGCAGGGTTTTGACCAGCTGGCTGATGATGTCGAGGTTCATTTCACCTAATAGAGCGTCCGCTCGGTTGATCCGTCAATCCTGCGTCAGTTCCAGCAGTTCCGTGGCTCCGTCCGACAGCAGCACGGGACCGTCCGGGGAGAGCCACACGTCGTCTTCGATGCGCACACCGCCTTCACCGGGCAGATAGACCCCGGGCTCGATGGTCACGACCGCACCCGCGGGCAACGGATCCGTGCTGGTGC
>DATMOQ010000065.1:0-8072 GCA_035568195.1 Gemmatimonadales bacterium | reverse complement strand
GACCGAGTGCTGGGACACTGAGGCTCCGGGGCGGGAGGGGTTTTCAGTAGGACAGCCCTGGGCCTCTCGGGGGTTGCAGACGCCTTGTCCCGCATAAGCGGGCTATGTAAAATCCGCATGCAAGACCTGTCATTTTGACCTGCTCCAGGGACCCAATGCCCAAGCGCGATTTCCTTGCAATCACGGACTTTTCGAAGGACGAGATCACCCGGCTCTTCGATCTGGCCACCCGGATGAAGTCCGGCCAGTACCGGGAGACCCCCCTCGCGGGGCAGACCCTGGCGATGATCTTCGCCAAGTCGAGCACGCGCACCCGGGTCTCCTTCGAGGTGGGCGCCTACCAGCTCGGCGGCCAGGCCCTCTTCCTCTCGTCTCGCGACATCCAGATCGGTCGCGGGGAGCCCATCCCCGACACCGCCCGGGTCCTGTCCCGCTACGTGAACGGGATCATGATCCGCACCTTCGACCACGCCGAAGTCGAAGAGCTGGCTCGCCACGCGACGATCCCGGTTATCAACGGCCTCACCGACCTTTCCCACCCCTGTCAGGTCCTCGCCGATCTCTTTACGGTGAGAGAGGCCCTCGGCGGCTGGGAGGGAAAGCGGGTCGCCTGGATCGGCGACGGCAACAACATGGCCAACTCCTGGCTGGAGGCGGCGCGGGTGCTGGGCTTCGAGCTGCGCCTGGCCTGCCCTGAGGGGTTTGCCCCCGATTTCGGCAAGCTCGACGCCGCCAAGAAGGCGACGAAGGTGATGCTCACCGAGTCGCCCGAGGAGGCGGCCACCGGCGCGCACGTGGTGAACACGGACGTCTGGGCCTCCATGGGGCAGGAAGCCGAGGCCGAAGCCCGGAAGAACGCGTTCAAGGGCTACACCGTGGACAAGGCCCTGATGAAGCAGGCCGACCCGAAGGCCATCTTCCTGCACTGCCTGCCCGCGCACCGCGGGGAAGAGGTCACGGCCGACGTGATCGAAGGGGCGCAGTCTCGCGTGTGGGACGAGGCCGAGAACCGGCTGCACGTGCAGAAGGCGCTGCTCACCACCCTGATGGGTTCACGCTGATCTCCCGAGGATCCCGATGACCGATGCTCCCCTGAAGCGGACTCCGCTCCACGACGTCCACGTCGCCCTGGGCGCCAAGATGGTGGCCTTCGGCGGCTACGAGATGCCGGTGACCTACCCGGCCGGGATCGGCGCCGAGCACAAGGCCGTGCGGACCGACGTGGGGATCTTCGACGTGTCTCACATGGGCGAGTTCGAAATCACCGGACCCGACCGCAACGCGTTCGTGCAGAAGGTCACCTGCAACGACGTGGGGGCGCTCGCCCCCGGCCAGGCGCAGTACTCCGCCATCCTCACCGAGCAGGGCACGTTCGTGGACGACTGCCTGGTGTACCGGTTCGACGACAAGCTGATGATGGTGGTCAACGCCTCGAACATCGACAAGGACTGGAACCACATCCTGGACCAGAAGGGGGGCGCCAACGTCCGGCTCCGCAACATCTCGGACGACGTGGGGCTCCTCGCCATCCAGGGGCCGCGCGCCGAGACCCTCCTCACCCCGCTCGCGAACATCAAAGCGAAGGACATCCCCTACTATCAGTTCGCGGACGGGAAGGTGGCGGGCGTACAGTGCTTCATCTCCCGCACCGGGTACACGGGCGAAGACGGCTTCGAGCTCTACTGCCGGGCCCAGGACACCGAGAAGCTGTGGCACGCGCTGGCGGGTCAGGGCCGGGCGGCGCCCTGCGGGCTGGGAGCGCGCGATACCCTGCGCCTCGAAGCCGGCCTTCCTCTATATGGGAACGATATCGACGACACGACCACGCCCCTCGAGGCCGGGTTGAACTTCATCGTCAAGCTCGAAAAGGGCGCGTCCTTCACCGGCCAGATGGCCCTGAAGAAGCAGAAGCTCGAAGGCGTGACCCGCCGGCTGGTGGGGTTCAGGATGCTCGACCCCAAGGCCGTCGCGCGCCACGGATATCCGGTGTTCCTGGGCGGGATGCAGGTGGACCTGGTGCGGAGCGGCACGGTGACCCCCACGGTCAATGCGCCCATCGGCACCGCGTATCTGCCCAAGGAGCAGGCCAAGGCTGGGACGAAGTTTGAGGTCGAGATCAGAGGCAAGCGGGCCGAAGGGGAAGTCGTGAAGCTTCCGTTCGTTCCCCACAATACCAAGAAATGAGACACTAAAGTGCGGGTCGGCATCCTGACCATCTCGGACCTGGGCGCGCAGGGGCGTCGTGACGATACGTCGGGTGACGCCATCGCCGCGTGGGCCGCGAAGCGCGGGTCTGAGGTGATGGTCCGCAGCCTGGTGCCCGACGAGACCAACTTGATCGCCGCGAAGCTCATCCGCTGGGCCGACTCGGGTGAGGTGGACGTGGTGCTCACCACCGGGGGAACGGGGCTGGCCGAGCGGGACGTGACCCCGGAGGCGACCCAGGCGGTGATCGAGCGCAGCGCCCCCGGCATTGCGGAAGCCCTGCGGGCCCGCGGCGCCCAGGGGACAAAACCCTTTCCGCGCGCCTGGCTTTCACGCGGGGTGGCCGGCACCCGAGGGCGGACGCTGATCGTGAACCTCGCCGGCTCCGTCGGCGCCGTGAAAGACGCCCTGCCGGTTCTCGATGACCTGCTCGATCACGCGGTGACCATCCTCCGCGGCGATCCCTCCGACCACTGACACCCGATGTCTGACCGCGTCCTCATCACCACCGGCGACCTGGAATTCGCGGTTCGCGTCAACGCCCAGCTCGAAGGCGCGGGCTTCGAAACCGAGCTGGCCACCTCGGCCGACGAGGTCCGCCAGGCGCTGAGAAGGCGGGAGCCGGCGTGTGTGGTGTTCACCGGGGGCTTGCACGAGGCCTCAACGGCCCAGCTCCTCTCCCAGGCGCGCGACCTGCCCGTCTCCACCCTGGGCATTCTCGAGACCACGGAGCCCGACCCCAAGGAATTGGCGCTCGAGCTGGGACTCACGGGATATCTCGTGAAGGGGGCCGACCTGGGCGAGGTGGCGCAGACGGTGCGGCGGCTGATCGAGCGCCGGCGGCTGCAGGAGCGCACCGGCATCATCGGCGAGTCGGCGGCCGTGCAGGAGGTGCTGGTCAAGCTCGAGCAGATGGCGCCGGTGTCTTCGACGGTGCTGATCGAAGGCGAATCGGGAACGGGCAAGGAGCTGGTGGCCCGCGGGATTCACGATCTCTCGCCGCGCCGCGGCAAGCCCTTCATCGACGTGAATTGCGCCGCGCTCCCCGAGACCCTCCTCGAGAGCGAGCTGTTCGGGCACGAGAAGGGCGCGTTCACGGGCGCGGCCGAGCGGCGCCTGGGCCGCTTCGAGCTGTCGGATGGCGGGACCATCTTCCTGGACGAGGTGGGGGAAATGCCGCCCGCCACCCAGGTGAAGCTGCTCCGGGTGCTGGAAGACCGGACCTTCTTCCGGGTGGGAGGGACTCAGCCCATCCGCGTGGACGTCCGGGTGGTGGCCGCCACCAACAAGGCGCTCCGCGACCTCGTGGCCATCGGCACGTTCCGGGACGACCTCTATTACCGGCTGAACGTTCTTTCCATTTATCTCGCGCCCCTCCGGCAGCGGCGGACCGACATCCCCATCCTGGTGCGCCGGTTCATCGCCGAGTTCGCCAAGCAGTTCGACCGGTCTTTCCAGGGCATCACCCCGGAGGCCCTCCAGATCCTGGTGGATGCCGACTGGCCGGGGAATGTCCGGCAGCTGCGGAACCTGGTGGAATCGATGGTGGTGCTCGCGCCCGCCGGGCAGATCCAGCCGTCCGACATCCCGCCCGACATCCGGGAGGGGGGCGTCCGGGGTCTGCCCATGCGGCTGGTGGGTCCGGGGCGCGAGGTACAGGGCCAGGAGCTGCAATTCATTCTGCGGAGTCTGGTGGAGCTGAAGCTTCAGGTGGAAGAGCTGCGCCGGCGCGTGGACGAGCAACCGGCGCGCCGGGTGGAAGTCATCGAAGTGGGGCCCCGCGGCTCGATTCCCGCGGCCGAGATCGAGCCGCTGGCGGATACGCAGGTGGTGTACCGGGCGGGGATGTCCATGGCGCAGGTGGAGCGGGCGGCCATCGAGGCGGCTCTCAAGGAGAGCGTCGGCAACCGGCGGAAAGCGGCCGAGGCGTTGGGCATCGGCGAGCGGACCCTGTACCGCAAGCTGAAGGAGTACGCGCTGGTTTAGGGCTTGTAGCGCTCCGTCTTGACCTTCGCCAGCACCGACGCCAGCGGGTTGAAGTAGATGGCCGTGGGTGTTGCCGAGAGGGTCAGCGTCCCCTCCGTGAGCGGGCCCCGCACGTTGAGATGAACGTAGGTGTGCCGCCCCCCCGCGAACTGCAGCTCCACCGGCACCGGCATGAAGAAGTTGTCCGGGACGTCCTGCTGACGGACCCGGAAGTGGACGGGGACCTTCCCGTTCACCGCGGTATCGGCCTGCCAGGAGAACGTGTAGGTGGGAATGGCGGACCCATACACCCACTCGTCGAAGAACCAGGCCAGCGATTCCCCCGCGTGCTCGTCGACCACCCGCTGGAAGTCCCGGATCGATGCCTTGTGGCCGCGATAGCGCGCGTAGAAGTCCCGCATCGTGCTGGTGAAGCCGTCCTCCCGGAACGTGTGGAAGTCGAGCATCAGGTTCCGCAGCATCTGCAGGACCCAGGCACCCTTTTCGTAGACGATCAGGTCGTAGTCGCCCGGGTGGTCCTGGTTCTCCACCCGGAACCCGATCCCCAACGGCGCGACGTCGGACCCCCGCGACACCAGCTCGTCCCGCCACTTGTTGACCTGGGTGAAGAACTTCGTGGTGTCGTTCATGATCAGCTGCATGTACCAGAGCGCCGAGAAGTTGGCGAATCCTTCCTGCAGCCAGGCGTCCCGCTCGCCGTCCGGCATGATCCCGATGCCCCACCATTGATGGGCCATCTCGTGTGACCGGAAAATCTCCTCTGCGCCCGTGTTCCGCATGCCGATGTAGGTGTAGTTCGAGAGGTAGATCATCCCCGGAAACGCCTGGCCGTAGTCGACCGGGACCTCGGTGGCGTAGTACCGCGAGTAGAGCGGCGCGCCGAACTGGCGCGTGAAGAATGACAGGCTGTTGGCCACATCCCCGCTCACATCGTTGAGCGCGTCCGGACGCGTGAGGAGCGACAGGTTGGAGATGGGCGCCCCGGAGTCCGTCAGCTGCTCCAGAAACCGGTCGAGGGAGGCGTGGGCCTCGGTGTTCATCTGCACCACCACCGGCGGAATCCGGGGATCCGCGATGTGGCGCTCGGCCATGCGGCCGACGTTGAAGCACGCCCACACGGTGGGACGCTCCGTCCGCCACCGGGTGATGACCGTATCACCCGAGGGGATGGAATCCTCCAGGCGGCCGATGCTCGAGAACTGATAGTCCCGGGGCACCCGGTAGGTCAGCTCCATGTCGGCGGCCTGCTGGAAGTCGTAGCGCGGATACCATTCGCTGCAGTCCCGCACCGACAGCCACCGGTCGCGAGTCCCCGTCGCCAGTCGCCGGAGCGCGGGGTGGTCGCGGCTCCAGGCGTCGATGAGGGAGTAGTCGCCGATCAAGTCGCCGTGATCCGACAACCGCAGCGCGATGGTGTCTCCGAGCTGGCGGCCGTCCGGAAGGCGGATCCAGAGGTTGCCATTGTTGGGCGCCTGAAAGAAGGGGACCGCACGACCGTCCTCCATTCGCAATGAATCGGCGTGGAGCCGCTCGGCGAGCTGGAATTGCACCCAGCGGGTGCGGACCCGGGGGGTGGTGAAGCGGAACACCGTGACAGACGAGAAGGTGTGCGCCGGGTCGATCACGGCCTGGATGGTGTACGGCCCCACCCGCACGTCGGGGTCCGAGGCTTCCTCCGGCTCCGAGTCCGACAGCGCCCTGGTAACGGGGAACGACGCCACCGTCCACTCGCCGGCGCCCGAGCGGCCGTCGTGGAGTACGGCGATCCCCTCGGACGCGCGCACGTCGTATCGGAACGTGAGGTCCTCACCACGCGTCCGCGTCACCCGGGCCAGAAGGTATTCGGTCGTGTCCGCGTTCAGGATGCCGGCGAGGAAGTCGGCATCCAGCGCGAGCCGGGAGTGTCCGTCGAGCAAGTGGTCGAGCAGATGCCCGAGTGCCTTGCGGGCGGCGCCGTCCTCGCCGGGGTGCCATCTGGCCTGACGCCGGAGCTCTGCGATGGTCGAGTCCAGGGCGAGGAATGCGGCGGTCGTGATGGACCAGGTCGTCGACGAGTCGTGGAGCACCCGGCGCAGCTCGTGACGCTCGATGACATACGACGGGGCCGGAGCGACGGAGACCGATCCGCGTCCCACGAACACCGCGCCGGGCACGCGTCCCAGCAGTGGCCCGGTCAGATAGAGAGTCCCGGAGTCCAAATGGAACACGAGTGAATCGCGCACCAACGTCACATCGCGTACACTTCCGGCCGAGTCGGGGCGCAGGGAGAGATTGCGAAGGCTGTCGAACACCGGTTGATACGCCGCGGCCTGCGCCGCGAGCGACGCCGGGGACAGGGCGAGCAGGAGCGCGAGAAAAGGTCTCATACTGACCGTTCAGTTTACGAGGCGCAGAATGAACTGGCGAGAGGTTACGCTAAGTGCTTTTCCACAAAGACTTTGACATTCACGCGCCATTGACAGCGCCCCAACCCGCGTCCATTATGTTGCGACTCTTTCGAAGGCCGACAGGCCGCCGCGCCCCCGGCCGGACCTCCAGTGGATTTTCGCGTCGATCCTGATCATTGCGTCGCTTGCCTGGCGTGCGTACGCGTATGCCCGGCGGACGCCGTGGCGGTCGATTCCGACCGGGTCCGGATCGTCGATGAAGCGTGCACGCGGTGCGGTCTCTGCCTCCCGGCGTGTCCCCACGGCGCCATCGTGGCCCTGGGGGACTACGCCCGGGCCCTCGACCTCGCCGCCGGGGGCAAAGCGACGCTCATTCTGAGCGTCGAATCGGCGGCCCATTTCCACCCCGCCACCCCCGAGCAAGTGGTGAACGCCTGCTATCAGGCGGGTTTTCGCACGGTACACCGCGGGGTTTTGGGGGACGAGCTGGTGGCCCGGGAATACCTGAGGCTCTGGGCCGAGCCCGGGTGGGGCACCATGATCCGGAGCACCTGCCCGGTGGTGGTGGAGCAGATCCGGACCGACTACCCGGAGCTGGTGCCGTATTTGGCGCCCGTGGGCACGCCCATCGCCGTCGAGGCGCGGTACCTTAAGGCGATGTACGGCAAGGACTTGAAGGTTGTGTACGCCGGGGTGTGCCTCACCGAGGGTGGGGATTCGGTGGACGCGGCCATTACCTTCGATGACCTGGGCAAGCTCCTGTTGCAGCGGGGCGTCAAGATGGCCGACCAGCTGCCGTACTTCGAGCGGCTGCCCGAGGAGCGGCGGCGGCACTGGAGCACGGCGGGGGGAATGCCCCTCGAGCTCCTGGCGGAACAGACCCAGGCGTCCCGCCGCTTCAAGAAGGTGCGGGGCCTGGGGCAGCTCGAAGCGATGGCGCGGGCGGTGGCGGTAGACCGGATCGACCTGGGCTTCGTGGACATCCTGCCCTGCGACGGATGTCTCGACCACCCGCTCCTCGGCTCCAAGGACGAGCTGTACTGGCGGCGGGCGGTGGTGGAGGCGACGGAGCCGCCGCGGAGCAAGCTGCCGGTGCTGGACAACGAGCTGGTGCAGATGGTGAAGGTGGGCGCGACATTCGCCGTGCAGAGTCACGGCACGGCAGTGGCCCCGGAAGAGATCGACGACATCCTGGCCGAGATCGGCGTGGCGCCGAATGGCCGGGCGTGGGATTGCGGGGCCTGCGGGTACCGGACCTGCCGGGAGTTCGCCGGCGCGATGGCGAAGGGCCGCACGACGTACAAGTCGTGCCCGCCCTATCTGGAGAAGCAGACGGTCGCGGCGCAGCAGCAGGCGGCGGTGGACGGATTGACGGGGCTCGCGACGTTCCGGGTGCTGCGGGACCGGCTGGGCAACGAAGTGGCGCGGACCAAGCGATCGGGAGAGGCTTTCGCGGTGCTCTTCATCGACCTGGACCACTTCAAGCAGGTGAAC
>DATMOQ010000064.1:0-5834 GCA_035568195.1 Gemmatimonadales bacterium | reverse complement strand
CGCCCTGCCCGTCCCGCCACCTGCGCAATGAGCTGAAACGTCCGCTCGGCTGCGCGGAAGTCGGGGAGATGCAGAGCGGTGTCCGCGTCCACCACGCCGACCACCGTGACGTCCGGAAAGTCGAGCCCCTTCGCGATCATCTGGGTGCCGACCAGGATATCGACTTCCCGCCTGGCCACGCGCTCGAGAATCCGGTGGTGCGCCCACTTCGAGGTGGTCGTGTCCAGATCCATTCGCGCAATGCGGGCCGCCGGAAACCGGGTGGAGATGAATCGCTCGAGCTGCTGTGTGCCCAACCCCCGGTTGCGGACCGTTTCCGCTCCGCACTTGGGGCACGCCGCCGGCACCGGCTCGGAGTGATCGCAGTAATGGCAGCGCAGCCCGGCCGGCGTCTTGTGCACCGTGAGCGCGATGGAGCAGTTGGGGCATTGGGGCACGTTCCCGCAGCTCGGACACTGGAGGAACGTCGCAAACCCCCGGCGATTGAGGAGCAGGATCACCTGCTCCTGCCGGGCCAGCGCCCGGTGCACGCTCTGGTCGAGCGCCTCGCTCCAGGGTACGCCGCCCGAGTCGGGCACGCGGGGCGCGCTGCGGAGATCCACCACCTCCACCGGCGGGAGCGGCCGGGCGCCGATCCGCTCCGGCAGTGAGTGTGACACGATCCGGCCGGTCCCCACCAGGTGGAGGGTCTCGAGCGAGGGCGTGGCGCTGCCGAGAATCAGCCGGGCACCCTCGAGCCGCGCCCGGACGTTGCCCACGTCACGGGCGTGATAGCGTGGCGCCGAGCCCTGCTTGTAACTCCCTTCGTGCTCCTCGTCGATCACGATGGCGCCGAGGTGCTGAACCGGCGCGAAGATCGCGGAGCGCGGGCCAACCGCCACCCGGCGCTCACCCCGCCGGAGCGCACGCCAAGCGTCGGCCCGCTCGCCCTCGGACAGCCCGGAATGCAGCACCGCCACCTGATCCCCGAACACGCCGCGCACCCGTGCCACCGTCTGGGGCGTGAGGGCAATCTCGGGGACGAGCACGATGGCGCCCCGCCCCTGAGACACGACGTGCCGGAGGACCTCGAGGTACACGAGCGTCTTTCCCGATCCCGTGACTCCGTGGATCAGGGACGGCGGGTCCGGGGCGGTCCCCAGGATCGCGTCGACCACGAGCCGCTGCCCGGGCGTGAGCTCAGGTGGCGGCGGAACGGACAGACCGGAGAACGGATCCCGCGCCTCTGTCACGCGGTGGATCCGCGCCCATCCGCCTTTGACGAGGCCGTCGAGCGCGGCGCGGGAGAAACCCATCTGCTCGACCAGATGCCGGAGGGGCGCGGAGCCGCCGAGGGCTTCCACCGCTTCGTACGCCTCGCGTCGCCTGGGCGCCCGGGCGAATGCCTGCTCCCGTTCCAGCAGGCTCGGAAGGCGCCGATCGAGGCGGAGCACCGCGACGGACGCCTCCGGCGGACCAGCGGGGCGGCCGACGGTCCAGAGCGCCCCCGGGAGCATGGCGCGGACCGCCAGCCCGAGCGGCGCGCCGTAATGCCGTGAGATCCATTGGGCGAGAGCGAGCAGCGGCTCGGAGAGCGCCGGCTCCTGGTCCGCGACGTCCGCGATGGCTTTCGCGGGACCGGCAGGCGGCGGGACGTCGATGGCGGTCACCAGACCGATGGCCTTGCGGTTCCGCACGGGCACCACCACCCGGGTCCCCGGAGTGATCCGCGGGGCCAGGGCGTCGGGGACGGCGTAGGTGTACGGAGTGGCGACCGGAAGGGGGAGGACGACCTGCGCGAACCGGCCGGGAGCCGGGGGAGAGGTCACCGACGCCGCACGCCGAGTCCGGGGCCGCCCGGGATCTGGATCGCCCCGCGGTCGATCTCGGCGCCGATGTACGGATCGTTGCTGGTGAGGGCCGCGCCGTCGAGATCGGCCGCGTCTACGAGGGGCGTGAAGTGCGCCGCCGCCGTGATGCCGATGGACGTTTCGATCATGCAGCCGACCATGACCAGCATCTTGTGCGCCCGGGCGGTGGCGATCATCCGCAGGGCTTCGCGGAGTGATCCGCACTTGGCGAGCTTGATGTTGATGCCGTCGGCGGCCTGCGCCACCCGCGGGATGTCCGCCGCCACGATGCAGCTCTCGTCCACCACGATGGGCAGGACGCCGGCCTTCCGTACCGCGGCCATCCCCTCGAGATCGTCGGCAGCGAGCGGCTGCTCCACGAACTCGACGCCGTATTCCTTGAGGATCGGGAGCATCCGGAGTGCACGCTCCCGGGTCCAGCCCGCGTTCGCGTCGACGCGCAGCGGCTTGTCCGTGGCATCCCGGATGGTCCGCAGAATCTCCTCGTCCCGGTCGGTGCCCAGCTTGATCTTCAGGATCGCATACCCCTGGGCCTCCCTGATCTTGGCCCGGGTCTTTTCCGGGGTGTCGATCCCGATGGTAAAGGAAGAGACCGGGGCCTTCCTGGGGTCGAGCCCCCAGAGTTTGTAGAGCGGCACACCCAGCCGCTTGCCCACGAGATCGTGCAGGGCGCCTGAGAGCGCAGCGCGGGCCGCCCCGTTCCCGGGCACTACCTGCGCGAAACGGGCCTCGGCCGCGTCCAGATCGAAGGGATCCGACGGCAAGTGCCGCTCGAGCAGCTTGAGCTTCTCGAGAACCGTATCGGCGGTCTCGCCATAGTAAGAGGAGGGCGACGCCTCCCCCCACCCTTCCAGCCCGTCACCGTCCGAGAGCCGCACACACACCACCCGGTAATCACTTTGGCCTCCCCGCGCGATAATGAAAGGATGGCGCGTGGTCAGCGTGACGATCTCGGTCGAGAGTTTGAGCGTCATGGACTAAAGCTAAGCGAGCGCGGAGACCATGGCGCGGACGCCGGCCGCCAGCAGGTCGATCCGATATCCGCCCTCCAGGAGGGCGACCACCGGCGCCGGACCCGCGCGCTCGCGGAACCGCGTGGTCCAGAGGGCCATGTCCTCGGGCTCGAGCGTGAAACCGCCGAGCGGGTCCCCGTCGAGCGAATCGAAACCGGCGGAGATGAGCCAGAGGTCCGGGGTCCAGCCCTCGCAGGCCTGAGCGACGGCGGCGAGGAGGTCGCGTACGTAGGTCGCGCGTGGAAGGCCTGCCTCCCGCGGCACGTTGAACACGTTGCCGACGCCCCGCTCGTCCGCGGCGCCGGTCCCGGGATACCACGGGTACTGGTGCATCGAGACATATCGGATGCTCGGATCCCGCTCCACCAGAGCCTGGGTGCCGTTCCCGTGGTGCACGTCCCAGTCGACGATGAGCACCTGGCGCTTTCCCAGCTCCTGGGCGCGGCGGGCGGCGAGGACGACGTTGTTCACGAAACAGAATCCCATGGCCCGGTCGCTCAGGGCGTGGTGTCCGGGAGGACGGGTCGCCCCGAACGCCGAGCCGGCTTCAAGCCCGCGGGCCACCGCGTCGAGGGCCACGCCCGCCGACGCGAGGACCGACTCCCAGCTCCGCGGGGCCAGATAGGTATCCGCGTCGAGGGAACCCCCGCCCCGGGCGTCCAGCGCGACGAGCCGGTCGACATGGGAGCGGGTGTGTACCGTGAGCAGCTGCTCGGGCGTGGCGGGTGGCGATTGGGCGGCGGCGATGCGGCCCGCCAGCTCCGGCGCGCGGAGCGCGTCCAGAACGGCTGCAATGCGCTCGGGGCGCTCCGGGTGGCCGGCGCCGGGCTGGTGCAACCGGGTGGCCGGGTGATAGCTGACCGGGAGTCCGGGCACCGGGCTTACGAGGGGTGCCGGCGGATCAGCTCGCGCAGCTCTTCGACTTCAGCGCGCATCTCGCGACGGGCGGCGGCGAGCTCCTCCAGGGTCCGGCGATACCGCCGCCAGGCCACGAGCACCACGCCCGTCAGGAGGAGGCAGAGCCCGCCTCCGACGCCGAGCCACACCTGGTGGAACACGAAGGCGCCGTAGAGCAGCAATGCGGCGTCACACAGCAGGAATCCGACCGCCGCAACCGTGGCGATCCGTCCCGGTCCGCTCATCGCACCGGCTGCCGCCGCGCGGGAAGGACGATGAAGGGGGCGTTGGCGCCTGCGCCCAGGCCGGCGAGCGTCTGCGATTCGTCGAACACCTCGGCGCCCCGGAACTTCACCACGTAGTCAGCCAGGGAGACGTCCTGCCATCCGGTGGCTTCGAGCAGGGCCCGGCGCTTGATCTCCTCGATCCTGGTGCCCTGTTCCACCGGAAGCGAAACCTGATCCCACATCGGCGTCACCATCACCCGCACCGAGAATCGGACCCCGCTCACACGACCTCGACCGGCGCCGAAAGGGGCAGCGTGGAGAGGAAGCGATCGAGCGCCTGATCGAAGAAGAGCGTGGAGGCCCGGACCAAAGAACCTCCCCCTTCCCCGGCGGCCGCGCGGAACACGATCTCTTCCCCACCCTGGCCGCGAAGGATCAGGAACCCGGGGCCCTCTTTCTCCACGAAGGCAGCGGAGTTGGGCACGCGGTCGGCGAAGAAGCGCTTGGCGCGCGTGAGAATGTCATCGGGCTGGAGGAGGACCGTAGTCGAGTGGGTCATTGGTCAAAGATACCCGGAGAACGTCGTTCTGCAGCGACCCCGGCCACCCTGAGCCCTCTCGTTGCCAAAACGGCAAGTCGCGCGCTGGGGAAGTGCGGCACAGCGGTTGCTTTCTCGAAAGCAACGAAGAACCCAACGACAACAACAACTAGAGGAGCGGACAATGGTTACTTCCAACTATCTCGTGTTGTCCAACCGGTTGAATCGCCTGTTCAACGACGTCTGGGGCGATGTCTCGACCGCCGACAACGGCACGTCCGCCTGGTTCCCCACGGTCAACGTGGTCGAGGACAACGGCGAGACCCGCATTTCCGCCGAGATTCCGGGCGTCAGCCCCGACGCCGTGAAGGTCTCCGTGGAGAGCTCGGTCCTGTCCATCGAAGGTCAGAAGACAGGCTTCGCGTTCAAGCGGGCCTTCACCCTGCCCGCGACGGTGGATGCCGAGGGGATCAAGGCGACGTATGAGCACGGCGTGCTGACGGTCAGCCTGCCCAAGGCCGAGAAGGCCAAGGCCCGGCAGATCGCCGTCGAGACGATCAAGGCGTAAGCAGGGCGCGCAGGCGCGCTTCCACCGCGGAGTTGGGGACCGCCTCGGCCCCCAGCTCCCGGGCCTGCCGCAACAGGTCGGCCTGGACGTGCGACGCGAAGGCGAGCACTGCCGTGCCGCGCTGGAGCAGCGCGCGGAGGAGGTCGAGTTTTGACGGAGGATCCAGCTCGATCACCGCCAGATCACACGCGGTCTGGTCGGTAGTCACGTGGTCACCGGCGGCGGCGATGATGCCACGCACCTTCGACCGGAAAATCAGGTCCCGGGTTTCGACGTAGATCCGTCGCGGCTCAGCCGGCACGGACGTGAATGCGCTCCCGCAGGTAGAGCTCGAGCTGCGCGGCGGCGACGCGATCCTGTTTCAGCGTGTCCCGATCGCGCACGGTCACCGTCTGATCCTGGATCGATTGGCCGTCGATAGTGATGCCGAACGGAGTTCCCGCTTCATCCTGACGCCGGTAGCGCCGGCCGATGGATCCGCCGTCATCGTAGAACACCTTCAATGACGCCCGCAGATCGTCGAAGATCTTCCGGGCCAGCTCGGGCATCCCGTCCTTGTTGACCAGCGGGAACACCGCCGCCTTGATAGGGGCGATCGCGGGGTTCAACCGCAGCACCACCCGCGTCTCTCCCTCCACCTGTTCCTCGGCGTAGGCGTCGACCAGGACCACCAGGGTGGTGCGGTCGGCGCCCGCGGAGGTTTCGACGACATAGGGGACGAACTTCTCGTTGGTCGCCGGG
>DATMOQ010000063.1:0-12037 GCA_035568195.1 Gemmatimonadales bacterium | reverse complement strand
GCCCGGCGCGGGGATTACGTCGCGGTCCTGGCGTATCTGCCGCAGACACCGGCCAATGACGCGCGGCTCGCGGCGCTCGCCGGCCTCTGGACCGGGGCCACGGGCTGTGTGGTCACCACCGGCTACGGACCGCGCTACCTCCACTCCACCGGACAGCTGCACAAGGGCGGACCGAACACCGGGCTGTTTCTGGTGGTCACGGCGGATCCGGACCAGGACATCGAGATTCCCGAGATGCGCACCACCTTCGGGAAGCTGGAGCGGGCCCAGGCCCTGGGGGACATCAAGGCGCTGCTGGCGAAAGCACGCCGGGTCTCGCACGTGCATCTGCGAGACCCGGAGGACTGGAGCGGGCTGGCGCCGGCCTAATGGTCGTCGTCGTCCCCGTCGGCCCGATGGCCGGGCAGGTAGGTGCGGTGCGGCGCGGGCAGGGGTTCCCGGCCTCGGACGCTCTCCCAGATCTCCTGATTCAACACCGTCTCATCCGCCAGATCGGGTCCGGCAAAGTCGTGATCCGTCAGGCGCGACCTCGAGTGCGCCCCGTTGAGCTCGTCGAAAGGCCAGCGGGCCGGGACGGCCCGGAAGGGCGTGAGATCGGGCCGAGCCGCGAAGGCATGGCTCAAGGGCGTGGCGCCCGCGTCGTACTGCGAGAGCGGGGGAAGGCCCAGGAACAGCCCGATGGTGCGCAGCACGGAGCTGGTCGAATAGAAGGTGCTGTCCACCATGCCGCGGCGCCCGTACGCCGACGCCATCACCAGCACTGAGCGGTGCGCGTCGACGTGGTCCGGGCCGTCCTGGGCGTCGTCTTCCAGCGCGAAGAGAGCCAGGCTCCGCCACGCTTTGGACCGCGAGAGACGCTCCACTACCTGTCCCAGCGCCAGGTCGTTGTCCGCGACCATGGCCCGGGGCGTGGGGTGGGTGGAGCGCTTCCCCTCCGTATGGTCCCGCGGGAGATAGAGAATGACCAGGGCGGGGAAGGTGTCCCGCTGATCCCACGCGTTCACCGAGTCGGCGAACAGACGGGCCCGCGTCGTATCGCGGATCTGCAGCTCGAAGCCGGGGAACTCGGGGACCGTGATGCCCTGCAGGCCGGTGACGTACGAGACCGAGCGTCCGGCGGAATCCCGGTGTACCGACTCCCCGAAGTTCACGGTCCAGAGGCCGGCGCGGCGGGCGGCGTCCCAGAGATACGCCCCGCGCGGATTCACGAGATCCTCTCCGTCGTCGAGGTCCCATTCCCGGCGGTTGGAATAGACCGCGGGCCACGTCTTCTCGTTGTACTCACCTGCAAAGGCCCGGTCGGTCCACTCGTGCCCGTCCGCGGAGACCTCGCCGTCGACGTAGAAGTTGTCGAACAGGACCCAGCGGCTGGTGATCGCGTGCGCGTTCGGGGTCACCGAGTCGTTGAAGATCGCGAGCTTCCGGTCGCCGTTCCCGCGGGCCACGTCCCCCAGCACCTGGTCGTAAGTGCGATTCTCCCGGATGACGTACACCACGTGATGGATCGGGGGCACCTCGGGCGGCGCCGCGCGGAGCTTCGGGTTGGAGTACGGCGAGAGGCTCAGCACGCTGGCGGTGGCGGACGCGAGCCCGGCGGAATCGGGAAGGGGGATCACGGAGACGGACCCCCGCACCAGGTCCGCGATGTACGGTCCCGACGGGTTCGGGCCCGACCCGTTTCCCTTCCCGTTCGCGACGTAGAGTGTGTCGCCGCTCCGGGAGACCTCCACGCCGGTGGGATACCAGCCGACCGGAATCAATCCCTCCACGGCCGGTGCCCCGCCCGTCAGGCTCACGACCGCGACGGCGTTGTTGCCCGCCAGCGCGACGTACAAGCGCTTCCCGTCGGGTGAGAGCGAGAGCGCGTTCGGGTCGCTCCCCACGGGCGCGCCCCGGGTCAGCTCCACCGCGAGCCGGTCGGTGACGCGGCCGGAGTCGAGGTCGAAACGCGCGACGGCGTTCGCGCCCGCGAGCGTCGCGAAGAGCTGGCGGCCGCGAAGCACCAGGGACGAGGGGTGCGGACCCACCTCGAGCTTCTGACCGCCGCCCACCCCGCCGGCGGTGAGCGGGAGCCGCTCCACGGTCGAGTCACCCCAATTGCTCACGTACAACGCCCCGGCGTCTGCGACGACCGTGTAAGGACGGTGCCCCACGGCCGCCCGCGCCGTCACCGCCAGCGTTCTGGCGTCGAGCAGGTAGACCGAGTCGCTCAGGTTGCCGACCACCGCGACCAGGTCGCGTCCGGGGAGGACCGCGAGACCCGCGGGGAAGACCGGCGTGGGTGGGGGAGCGAGCACGACGGAGTCGATGACCGGGGATCCGGAGCCGTAGATGACACGATAGACCCGGTTGGTGCTTCCGCCGGACGCCCAGACGGTATCCGCCTCCGGGCTTCCGCGATGGGCCAGGCCCAGCCAGGCGGCCTTCAGAGGCAGTGAGTCGGTGACGTGGAGCCCCGCCGGGTCGATCCGCCAGAGCCCGTTGGCGGCGTGGCCATTGAGGGTCAGGATCACCCGGCCGTCGGCGAGGCGCAGCAGGTTGAGCGGCAGCGTACCGACGGGCATCTGCTTCCCGCTCGGCGCGATGCGCCATCCTGAGGGCAGCAGCGTGACCCCGTTGCCCAGGGCCCCCGGCACCAGCCGCCGCGCGGCGACGCCCGCAATGAGGAGACCAGCGGCGGAGAGCGCTATCTTGCGGAGCATCTGTGAAATATAGGCCGCCGCGGGACCGGCCGGAGGGGTTGTGACACTAACGTTTCATCTCATTCCACACACTCACTGGGACCGCGAGTGGTATCTCCCGCGCGCGGCCTTCACGGCCCGCCTGATCCCGGCGCTGGACGATCTCCTCTCCCTGCTCGAGACCAACCCGCTCTACCGGTCGTTTCTGCTCGACGGCCAGACCGTCCTGGTGGAGGACTACCTCGCGGTCCGGCCCGATCGCGAGTCCGGGCTCCGCGCGCTGGCCCAGGGCGGCCGGCTCCAGCTCGGCCCCTGGTACGTTCTGGCCGACGAGCTCATCCCTTCGGGGGAATCCCTGATCCGCAATCTTCTCTATGGCGCGGCCGACACGGCACGCTGGGGAGGACGGCTCGAGGTGCTCTACTCTCCCGACGCGTTCGGACACCCCGCCGCGCTGCCATCGCTGGCCCGCGAGTTCGGTTTCAAGACGGGCGCTCTGTGGCGCGGACTGGGTGGTGAGCCGGGACAGACGCGGGATGCGTACCGGTGGCGGGGGTCCGACGGCCGGGAGGTCCTGTTGTGGCACTTCCCGCCGGACGGGTACGAAGCCGGCGCCGCGCTGCCCATCGACCGTGACCGGCTCCGGCAGGCCTGGGCTCCCCTCCGCGCCGAGCTGACCCGCCGGGCCGCGACGACGCACATCGCGGTTCCGGTGGGCGCGGACCACCACGCGCCCTCTCCGGATCTGCCGACGCTGCGGGAGCGACTCGCGGAGCTCGAACCGCAAAACGCGGTGCGGATCTCCCGCCTGGACGAGTTCCTCAAAGAGCTCGCGAGTGAAGCGGCGCAGGCGCCGGAGGTCGCCGGAGAGCTGCGCTGGTCGTATCGCTACACGTGGACCCTGCAGGCTGTGCACTCAGCGCGCGCGCCCCTGAAGCGCCGCCACGCCAAGGCCGAGCTGCACCTCGAGCGCATCGCCGAGCCGCTGGCGGCCCTGGCGCGCCGGGCCGGCGGCCGGGACCGGCGGCCGCTGCTCGACCGGGTTTGGCGGACCCTCATCCGGGGACAATTCCACGACACGCTCTGCGGGTGCTGCGCCGACCCGGTGGCCCGAGCCTTCGGCATCCGACTCGACGCCGTGGAGGCCACGACCCGTGAGCTGGCGGACGCCGCGGCCGACGACCTCTCCGGTCACGACCCGGACGCGACCCGGGAGCATCCGCAGCCGGACTCGTCGCTCTGGCTCTGGAATCCCGTCGCCCGCACGCGCGCGGGACTGGTCGTTGCCGATACGACGTGGTTTCGCCGGGACGTCCTGGTCGGCCCCCCGGGAAGCCGCCGGGCGCGTCACGGGACCGGAGCGGAGGAGTTCGCGCTGGTCGGTTCCGATGGTGTGTCCATCCCGGTCCAGGTGCTGGGTCGCCGGCATACCCTCGAGCGCCGTGACGCTCCGCGTCACTATCCGGATCAGGACGAGGTCGAGCAAGTCCGCATCGCTTTTCACGCCCCCGCGCTTGAAGGCCTGGCCGCCGCCGTGTTGCGGGCCGGACCGCCGGTGCCCCTGCGGCGTGACGCCGGCGCGCAGGTGCGCGGCCGCACGCTGTCGAACCCGCTGATCGAAGTGACGGTGGATCCCACGGGCGCGCTGACGTTGGTCGACCGGCGAACCGGGGAGCGGTTCGAGGGATTGCTGCGCCTCGAAGAGCAAAGAGATCGCGGCGATCTCTACACGGGCTGCCCCGAGGGCAAGCCGGTGCGCGCCGCCGGACCGATTCGCGTCCGCCGCCAGGCCGGGGGGCCGCTCCTCGCCGCGCTCGAGGTGGGCATCGAGCTGCCCGGCAGCTCGGTCCGGCTGGTGGTGCAGGTGTTCGACGAGAGTCCGATGGTTCGCTGCCTGCTCGACGTCACCAATCGCGCGCGCCAGAGCCGTCTTCGCGCGCGTTGCCCGATTGGCGTGGCGGGACCGGCCCTGGCCGGGAGCGCGTTCGTGGCCGTGTCCCGCCCGGCCCTCACGGTGCGCCCCGAGGATTACCCGCGGGAAACACCGGTCACGACCGCTCCGGCGCAGCGCTTTGTGGCTGCCGCGCAGGGGAACCGGGGCCTCGGGGTGCTCGCGCCGGGATTTTTCGAGTACGAGTGGACCTCCGAAGGGGACCTGACGCTCACGCTGCTCCGCGGCGCCGGGGAGCTCTCCCGCGATGACCTGCCGACGCGCCCCGGGCACGCCGGCTGGCCCACTGCCACGCCGGACGGGCAATGCCTCGGCCGCGATCAGGTCGAGCTGGTGCTGGTGCCGGTGGGCGCGCGGGATCTGGAGGCCGGGGAAACCCTGCCCGAGCTGTGGGAGGACGCGTTTCTTCCGCCGCGCGCACGCTGGCTGCGGGAGGCCGATCTGTCCCGCGCCCGCCGCGTGGGAGTCACGCTCGATGGGCGCGGGCTGGTCCTGTCGGCGGTCAAACCCGCACAGGCGGGATCGGGACTCATCCTCCGCTGCTACAACGCGCGGCGGGAGCGGGTGGTGGGCGCTTGGCGCTTGCCGGACACGATTCGGACTGCCCACCGCGTCCGCGCGGACGAGCGGGCCGCGCAGCCACTGGTAGTGGAAGGGCGGGGGCACACCGTGCGCTTCATTGCCGAGCCGCACGAGATCGTCACCATTCTCATCACCTGAGGCGCATGGACGAACACTTTCTGCGGGTGAGCCGCACGGCGCGTTACGTCACACTGGGAAAGCCGGGACCGAGGCTTCAGGAGCTGTGGCTGGTCTGCCACGGATACGGGCAGCTCGCGAAGCGGTTCGTCGGGGCGTTCGAGGGGCTGGACGACGGCACCAGAGTGATCGCGGCACCCGAGGGGCTGTCACGCTTTTACATCGACCGGACGCAGCAGCAGACGATGGGGGCGTCCTGGATGACGCGTGAGGATCGCCTCCACGAAATCGAGGATTACGTCGCGTATCTCGACGCCCTGTACGAGGACGTGAAGGGCCGGATCGGACGCGAGCTGCCCGTCGTGGCGCTCGGTTTCTCACAGGGCGTGGCAACCGCGACCCGATGGGCCGCCCGGACCAGGGCGCCGCTCCGGCATCTCGTCGTCTGGGGGGGTACGCTGCCACCCGAAGTAGATCTGACGGTATTTCGCGCGGTGCGGGTGACCGTGGTATGCGGCGACCGGGACGAGCTGATCACGGCAAAGGTCCGCGAGGCCGAAGCGGCGAAATGGCGGGCCGTGGGCATCACGCCCGAGGTGAAGATCTTCAGCGGTCACCACGAGGTTCCCCCCGAGGTGGTGCGCGACCTGGCCCGGTCCTAGCGGGTGGCGGCGGGCGCGGCCCGGTCGCGGAGGGCGTCGCCGACGAGGGTGCACGCGATCACGACCAGGACCAGGGCCAGGGACGGCGCCGCGGCCACCCAGGGCGCGTTGACCAGGGTGTCGGCGCCCGATGCGATCATCGTGCCCCACGACGCCGTCGGCGCCTGGACGCCGAGGCCGAGGTAGGACAGGCCGGCTTCGAGCAGGATGGCGTTGCCGACGCCGAGCGCCGCGGCCACGATCACCGGCGTGAGCGCGTTCGGAATCAGGTGGCGCCAGAGCACCCGCCCGCGCGTGGCGCCGAGCGCCCAGGCGCTCTCCGCGAAGCCCCGAGCTGCCAGCGACCGCACTTCTCCGTAGACCAGGCGCGCGATGCTCATCCATCCGGTGAGCCCGAGCACCACGATCACCAGCACTGCGGAGGGGCGCCACAGGGCTGCGAGGAGCAGGAGCAGGACCACGCGGGGAAGCGCCAGGGCGAAATCCGTCGCCGCCATGAGACCGTGCGAGAGCCAGCCCCGGCTGGCGCCCGCTGCCCCGCCGACGAGACACCCGAGCGAGACGGAAATGGCCACCGCCAGGGCGCCGACCCCGAGTGAGATCCGGGCGCCGTAAGCGAGGCGGGTCCACACGTCGCGACCGAACCGGTCGGTCCCCAGCGGATGCCAGTCTCCGTGCACGTCCGTCGCCAGCGGCGGCAGGAAGCGCGTGCGCGCGACGTCGGCCTGGCGGTCGGGGTGGCCATTGGTGACGCGCGGCGCGGCGAGGGCCACCAGCGCCGCCAGGATGAGCACCACGGTGCCGAGACGCCCGCGCCGGTCGCGCCAGAGGCCGGTCACGTGGTGCGGCTCCGGAGCCTAGGATCGAGCGCGGTAGCGATGAGGTCCGCGAGGAGATTGCCCAGCACCACCAGCGCCGCGCTGATGGACGTGGCGGCCATCACCACCGGGTAGTCGCGGGCGCGGACGGCCTCGACCAGCACGCGCCCCACGCCAGGCCAGGCGAACACCGCCTCCACGAAGACGGCGCCCGAAAAGAGCGCGGGCAGGGAGAGGCCCAGGAGCGTGAGCACCGGGATCAGGGCGTTCCGCGCGACGTGCCCGGTCACGCCCACGGGTCCGAGGCCCTTCGCGCGTGCCGTGGTGACGAAGGGCGCTCCCGCAGCATCGACCATCGCGCCGCGCGCGAATCGCGCCACGCTGCCCACCCCGATCAGGGTCAGGGTGAGAAGGGGCAGGGCGAGGTGGCGGAGCCGGTCACCCAGCCGGGCCCACGTCCCCAGGAAGTCGGCGTCGTACCCGACCGCGCCGAACGCGGGGAAGATCTTCCATTCGTACGCGCCGATCATGATGAGGGCCAGACCCAGGCAGTAACCAGGCAATGCGTAGAGGGTCACGGTGCTCACCGAAAGCGCCGTGTCGGTTCGCGAGCCGGGGCGGGAGGCCTGGACCGCGCCCACGACCGTTCCCAGCAGGTACGAGAGGAGCAAGGAGAGGCCCACCAGCAGAGCCGTTTCCGGCCACGCGGCGCCGATGAGGTCGCGCACCGGACGGCCGGTCGCGATGCTGGTCCCCCAGTTCCCCGTGGCGAAGCGCTCGAGCCAGCCAAAGAACTGGATCGGAAGGGGCTGGTCCAGGCTGAGGGCGTGGCGGGCCGCGGCGATCTGACTGTCGGTAGCAGACGGACCCAGGAGATGCTCCACGGGATCCCCGGGAGCGGCATGAAGGAGGAGGAACGTGAGGGTCACGACTCCCGCGACCACCGCGATTCCCAGGGCCAGCCGCACGCGCAAGAGGCGGAGCACAGGCGAGAATCTCGCGTCCCGCCGAAGCGGCCGCTAGAATGCGGGCGTGTCACGACCCGATCGGTGGCTCCTCGCACTCACGGTTCTGGGAGCCGCGTGTACCGGCGACCGGGCCGGGCGCCGCGGAGCCACCGTGCTCTTCGCCTCGGGTGCCGATCTCGAGACCATGAACGCCCTGGTCACACGGCCGCCGCTGCCGCGACAGGTGGAGCGATACGCGCTCCTGACCACGCTGGCGCGGTACGACAGCGCTCTCGATCCCCAGCCCTACCTGGCACGGGAGTGGACCTGGAGTCCCGACCGGCGCACCCTCACGCTCCGGTTGCACACGGACCTGCGGTGGACCGACGACGTGCCGACCGACGCCCACGACGTGGTCTGGACGCTCCAGGCAGCGCGCGATCCCCAAACCGGGTATCCGCGCGCGAACGACCTCGCTCAGGTGCGGGACGTGTCGGCGCCCGACGACTCCACGGTGGTGATCCGCTGGCTCGCGGCTCTCGACCGATTTCCGGATGTCCTCACCGATCTCGCCATCCTTCCAGCCCATCTGCTCGACACGGTGCCGGACGCGCGGATGCGGGAGGCCGCCTGGAATACGCATCCGGTGGGGAACGGACCCTTTCGCTTCGTGGCCTACGAGCACAACCGGCGATGGGTCTTCGAGGCGAATCCGGATTTCCCGGCGTCCCTCGGCGGGCCGCCGCGGCTCTCGCGCTTCATCGTCGTGGTGGTGGACGAGCCGACGGCCAAGCTCGCGGCGCTCGTGGCCGGAGAGCTCGACTTCGCCGGGATCAGTGCGGTGCACGTGCCCTTTGTCCGGAAGGATCCCCGTCTTCGGGTCCTCGAGTATCCGCTCATTTTTCCCTACGGCATGGTGCTGAACACGCGGCGGCCACCCTTCGATGACCCGCGGGTACGTCTGGCCCTCGCCCTCGCGGTGGACCGGCGGTCGATCGTCCAGGATGCCGCGTTCGGGTTCGCCCGCCCCGCCGACGGCCCGGTGCCCCCAGACCTTCCCGGGTACGTGTCGGTGCCCGCCGTGCCGTTCGATCCGGACTCCGCGCGGCGACTGCTGAATGGCCGCTGTCCGCCCTTCGACATCCTCACGGTCGGGAGCGGGGAAGCCGCGCTCGAGCAGATGATTCAGGCCAACCTCGCGGCGGTGGGCTGTACCGTCGGGATTCGTCAGGTCGAGCTCGGGACCTTCAACGCGCTGGTCTACCGGCGCCACGACTTCACCGCGGCCGTGATGGGCATCCCGGGAGACCCCGGGCTCTCATTCGTCGGCACCCTGGGCGACTTGAGCGGGGTGACGCTCCCGGACGACCCGGGGGACGCGCAGCGCGTGCTCGCAGAAACGCATCCGGTCGTGTGGCTTTATCACGCCCGGGGCGTGAACGGGATGAACGCCCGGGTTCAGGGCGTCCGGATGGACGTGCGTGGCGAGCTGCCGACCCTCGCGCGGTGGTTCGTCACGCCATGAGGCGTCGCGAGCTACCCACCCGCGTCCGGGCCCACGCGCCCACCCGCCTGGACTTCGCAGGCGCCTGGACGGATGTGCCTCCCTTCTCCGCCCGGGAGGGAGGAGTGGTCGTCAATGGGGCCATCGCGCTGCGGGCGGAAGTGGAGCTCGAAATCGGCGGCACCCTCATCCGCCTCGAGGCGGAAGACACCGGCGCGGTGGTCGAGTGCGTCAATGCCGGCGGCCTGGTTCGCGACGGCCGGCTGGAGCTCCACAAGGCGGCGCTGCGGATGTTCCCGGTGCAGGGCAATCTGACCTTGCGCACCCGGTCGGCCGCTCCGCCCGGCTCGGGCCTGGGAGGATCGGGGGCGCTCGACGTCGCTTTGATCGCCTGTCTCGCGTACGCGCGGGCCGAGTACTGGGATGCGCGCGAGCTGGCTGAACACGCATGGCATCTTGAGGCGGTGGAGGCAGGACTGCCGGGGGGCCGGCAGGACCAGCAGGCCGCGGCGTACGGAGGGTTTCACCGGTTTACGTTTCGCGACCCCGACGTGGGCGTGGAGCCCATCACTCTGGAGCCGGCGTTCGCGGACACGCTGGCGCGACACCTGGTGCTCTGCTACACCGGTGAGAGCCGTGTCTCCGGGGGCACCATTGCCAGGGTGGCCAGCGCGTATGATCAGGGAGACCGCGGCGTGACGGGGGCCCTCCGGGCGCTCAAGGACCTGGCCGGGGCGATGGCCGAGGCCCTCCGCGCCGGTGACCTTGCGGCGGTGGGCCGGATCTTGAGCCAGAACTGGGGGCGGCAGCTGGAGCTGGACCCGGGAATGCGCACTCCCGCCATGGCCCGTCTGGAGCAGGCCTTGTCCGGCGCGGGATCCCTGGGAGGGAAGGCGGCGGGGGCCGGGGCAGGAGGGTCGATGTTCTTTGTCGCCGGCGACGATGTGGCCGGCGCGATCACGGCGGCGCGCGGGGCCGGAGCGACGGTGCTTCCGGTGGCGTGGGCGTGGGAGGGTGGCCGGGCGTGGTGACCATCGAACAAATCGAACGGCGCCGAGCCGAGCTCGCGTCCTCCGCCACGCTCCGGGCGCTCTTCGCGCGCCTCGAATCCCGGTCCGCCCGGTTGCTCGCTTCCCCTCCCGTCATCCCCGCCGTGAAGGCGACGCTTTCGGCCGACGGGGGATTTTGTCCGGCTGACGGCGCCGTGCTCGTCTTCGACCCCGGGAGTCCGACGGAGCACCGCTGC
The DNA here is from genome assembly GCA_035568195.1 of Gemmatimonadales bacterium. Classification (GTDB taxonomy): domain Bacteria; phylum Gemmatimonadota; class Gemmatimonadetes; order Gemmatimonadales; family GWC2-71-9; genus 40CM-2-70-7. The sequence goes on along the minus strand of DATMOQ010000063.1, from coordinate 1,529 downwards.
CGGGTCTGCGGCAACGTCTACACCGGCGCGCGACATGACCAGTGGTGGGCCCGGTATCAACACCTGTGGCTCGTGGAGCGGGCGGCGGAGATGGCCACCGTCGCGGCGGTAGGTGGGGACAAGGCGGCGGCGCGCGGCGCGTCCGGGCTCCTCGTGGAGTATGCACGTCGCTATCTCACCTATCCCAACCGGGACAACGTGCTCGGTCCCAGCCGGCTCTTCTCGTCGACGTACGCCGAGTCGATCTGGATTCTCAACTATCTGGCGACCGCCTGGCTCCTTCGGGAATGCGGCGCCCTCGACGGGCCCACGGCCTCCGCCGTCCATCAAGTGGCGGACGAGGCGGCCAATCTCATCGGGGAGTTCGACGAGGGGTTCTCCAACCGCCAGACCTGGAACGACGCGGCGCTCGCGGCCATCGCGGTCTGGTTCGAAGACGAAGATCTGGGCCGCCGCGCCATCGAGAGCGAGACCGGATTGATCGCCCACCTGCGGGGATACCGGCGCGACGGGCTCTGGTACGAAGGCGAGAACTATCACCTCTTCGCGCTCCGCGGGTTCGTGACCGGCGCCGGCTGGGCCCGGCACGCCGGCGTGGACTTCGCCGCCGATCCCGCCCTGGTCGCCGGCCTCGAACGGGCGCTGCTGGCGCCATCCCGGTCGGCGCTTCCCGATCTCACCTTTCCCGCGCGGAAGGACGCCCGGTTCGGCGTCTCCCTGGCGCAGCCGATGTATCTCGACACCTGGGAGGTGGCGCTCGGCCGGGCGGAAAGCGAAGCCGGACGGGCGTGGCTCCGCGCGCTCTACGCGGCCGCACCGCAGCCGCAGGAGCTCTTCGAGTCGTACTTGCACGACGCCCCGTTTGCCGGGACGCCGGTGACGCCGGCCCGGGACGGTCTCTCGTGGTGGGCGTTTCTCGAAATGAATCCCGAGCCGCCTCCCGCCGAGCCGTGGCGCGGATCCAGCGAGCTCCTCGAGGATCAGGGGCTCGCGGTCTTTCGCGATGGGGAGCGCTATGTCAGCGTCGAATGCGGCCCCACCGGGGGTGGCCATGGGCATCCGGACCGCCTGCACCTCACCGTCCATCAGGACGGGGTCCACTGGCTTCCCGACTTCGGCACCGGCTCGTACGTGACGCCAGACCTGGAGTGGTATCGCTCCACGCTCGCTCACAACGCGCCGCGTCTCGACGGCGAGTCACAGCCGATGTGGGACGCGAGCTGCGAGATGTTCGACGTACAGGGACCGTGGGGGTGGGTGCGGGGGAAGGCGGACGTCTTTACGCGCACGGTGGTGGCCGGACCCCGGTACGTGCTCGACGTCGTCGAGCTCGACGCCGCCGGCAACCACCGCACCGAGCTCCCCTGGCACTTCGCGGGAGAGGTCGTGGTCACTACGCCGGGGACCTGGAAGCCCACCCCGTTCGAGGCGCCGTTCGTCACGCACGCGGAGCGCTTTGCGCCGGGCGCGGAGGGGCCGCTCGCGGTGGAAGCCCATGTGGGGGCCGCTCAGCTCGCCGCCCGTCTGTG
>DATMOQ010000062.1:0-5095 GCA_035568195.1 Gemmatimonadales bacterium | reverse complement strand
GGAACCGGATCCGCAGCGCGGCATTGCCCTCGCTGTCGGCGCAATGCACCACCACCTCGTGGGCGGACCAGCGGCCGGGACCGGGCCGCCACTGCCGGGCTTCGGGGGGGACCTTGGCCCAGGCGGCGGCGAGCTTCGCGGGTCCACGTTCATAGCGGTCGATCAGGGCGGCGCGTTCGGCAGCGGCGAGGGGCACGGGCACTCCGGCGTGGGGGACCCCGGAAAACTAATCAGGGCTTCGGGCGTCCGGCCCAGAACTGCGCGGTCACACCCGGCTGCACCGCGATGTTCGCCGCCTGGTCGAAGAGGATGGTGCCATGGAGGGAATCCCGGCCCCAGAAGGTGACGGACGCGCCAGCAAAGGGGCCCAGGTTGTCGGGCCAGCCGAAGATCGTGGCGCGCTCGGGCACCCCGAACCAGCTCACCGCCAGGGTCTCCGGAGGCACCCGGAACACCAGCCGTCCGGACAGATGGCATTCCTGGTTGAACATCACGGTGTCGGTGTCGAGCGACAACGCCGCCAGATGGAAGCGATCCCCCGCCTCGGTGAGCGTGAGGGTGTCGCCGTGGGCCACGACCCACCCTCCGACATACCGCTGCGAGTAGCGCCGGATGTTCTTGAAATCCGTGCTCCGGCAGGGGGAGCTCGGTCCGCAGGCGGCCGCGGCCAGGACGGCCACGGCCGCGTGCAGGGCCCCCCCGAGCCTCACTGGGTGGTGTCGGCCCGGACCCGGGCGCTCGTGGTGTCGGCGGCCCGCATGGCGGCACCCACGGCATTGTGACCCGGCACGGACGACCGGGCCAGCGCGCTGTCGCGCTGGCGCTCGGTGAGCGTGTCCCGCGGCGCATTTGCGCTCGCGTTGGAGCCACCCCCGCAGGCGGCCGCCAGGAGCACGAGCCCGAGGACGAAGGGCGTCTTCATGCCGGCAGTCCTTTCTTCATCACGGCCTCCATGGCATCGCAGAACTTGTCGACTTCGGCCAGCGTCGTATAGACGTTCGGGGTGACCCGGATGCAGTGGAACTCGGGGTGATTGATGGGCGTGACGATGATCCGGTGCTTGTCCCACAGGTACCCGACCACCTTGCCCACGTCCAGCGCGCCCGGGGTGAACGAGGCCAGGCCGCAGCCCTGAGCCGGATCGGTGGACGTGAGAATCTTCACCCCCGGGAGCGGGCTGAGGCGCTGGAACCACCGATCCCGCAGGAACCGCAGGCGCGCCGCCTTCCGTTCGGCGCCGATCTGCTGGTAGAACGTCACCGCCTCCGACACGGCGTTGTGGTTCGCCGCGGGGTGGGTGCCGATCTCCTCGAACTTCCGGATGTTCCCGTTCATCTCCGGCGGCGCCGCCATCATGGGCCAGATGCCGGGGATCTTTTCTTTGCGGACGTACAGGAACCCGGTCCCGATGGGCGCGGTCAGCCACTTGTGCAGACTGGTGCCGTAGTAGTCGCAGTCCAGCTCGTCCCGGGTGAATGGGAACTGGGCGAACGCGTGCGCGCCGTCGACCACCACCTCGATCCCGCGGGGCCGGGCCAGCCCCATGATCTTCCGGATCGGGAAGATCTGGCCGGTGAGATTGGTGATGTGACAGACGTGGATGACCTTGGTCTTGGGGGTGATCGCCTGCGCGAACCGGTCCGCCAAATCGTCCGACGACGGGGGCGGCACCGGGAACGTGATCTGCTTCAGGACGATGCCGTCGCGCCGGACCCGCTGGTTCCAGGTCGTGAGCATCCGGGGATAGTCCTGCGTGGTGGTCAGGACCTCGTCGCCCTTGGCGAGCGGGAGGCCGAGCTGCACGATCTCGAGGGCCTCGCTGGCGTTCCGCGTGATCGCCATCTCCTCGGGATCGCAGCCGAACGTCGCGGCCAGCCGGCTGCGCACCCCCTCGATCTCGGGCTCCAGCACCCCCCACATGTTCATGGCGGGCGCGTTGTTGGAGAACTCGATGTAGCGGCGGAGGGCGTCCTGCACCACCCTCGGGCTGGGCGCCACGCCGCCGTTGTTCAGGTTGACCAGCGACCGGTCGACGTCGAAGGCCTGCTGAATGGTCACCCAGAAGTCCTCATCCCCGGCCACGTCGGCGGCGGTGCGGCCGGCTGCCATCGGCAGGACGCGCTGCAAATGACGGAACGCGTCGTTGCGCAGGGCGGGAATGGTGGCGGAAGCGGCGGTGAGCGAGCGCAGGAAATGGCGGCGTGAAGACACGGCAGTCTCGGGGTGGATGACCAGACAGGAATACTACGAAAACCCCCGCCGGGCTAGAGCCGGGCGGGGGTGCGTTCGGGGCGGCGCCGCTGCTGCGCCGGCTAGACGTTCAGGAGCACGCCGATACCGGTGAGGGACACGAAGGACCCCACCAGGTAGTTGAGCCATTTCAGAGACCGCCCCACAATGACGAACATCTGGTACAGAAGGACGGCGTCGTCGCCGGAGAGGGGCTGGCCGTGGGCGTCCGTGATGGTGGGGAGGGCGCTCCGGGGGCCGACGGCCGTGATGACCGCGAACACCTGTCCGTTCACGCGGACGGTGCCCTGGACGTTCTGCGTCGAGTCCCCGATGGTCCCGCCGCCGTTGAAATTGATGGACTGGGATCCGGTGGAGTAACTGAATGAAACCGTGGCCGCCACCGAGGTGTCGGACACGGCCGTGATGCTGAAATCGAACGTCAGGCCCAGTTGATCCGCGAAGTCCGAGAACTGCTCCTGAATCGCGTACGTCCCGCTCGCGAGCGTGAACGAGATGTTGAAGTCGAGCCGGTGCGTCGGGACCTGGATGTACCCCGTGGCGGACACGCTGAAAGCGCTCGCGTTCCCGGAGCCGGTGATGGTCTCGTCCACATAGGTGAAGGTGCTGCTCGCGATCACCACCTGGAGTGTGGTGCTGCCGGCCGTGCTGTGGTCGATGTAGTCGAGGTGCCCCACCTGGGTCAGGGGGTGGGTGATGTGCCCCGTGTTGTCGACCGCGTACAGCTCGAACCGGATGCCCGTCGCCGGGGCGCCGGTCGAGTCCGATTTGACGTACTTGTTCTGGGTGGTGTCCCACACCCACGTGGTGCCCTTGAGACTGTCCGGAATGATCGACTGCGACGATGTCATCACCCGGGCCAGGTCCTTGAGCGCCGCCTGATGCGCCGGCACATCGGCGCGTGCGGAAAGGCGCGGGGCCACCGCCTGCCCGATCGTGGCGAAGACCGCGAGCGGTGAGCCCGGTGCCGGAGCGGCGCCGGCGCCCGAGAACGACAGGAAGCTCTGGAATGGGGCCGACGCGAAAGTGGCGTCCACCCCGCTCAGGGACGCGGTGGCGCCCGTGGGATTGAAGATCTGGACGGGACCCGTCGAAACAGTGTCTTTGCAGGCGGCGGCCACCAGCATCAGGGCCGCGGCGCCCGCCGCGCGATGACGTGACGAGAACATGCGGTGCCTCCGGGAAGAGATGCGACCTCGAAGCGTCAACTATTCAGCACGGCCAGGCTGCGCCTCAGTGACGTGGCGCACCGGGGCTCCGGCAACCCGATCACCCCGCCCCCCAGCAACCGGCCTTCCCGCGTGTACAGGGCCCCGGACTGGCCCGGGGTGATGGCCCGCACCGGCTCGTCGAGCGCCAGCACCAGGCCGTCAGCGGTCGTCTCGAGCACGGTGGCGGGAACGGCGGCCGCGCGGTAGCGGCACTGCACCCACACCCGGGCCTCGGGGCCAAGCGGCTCGCTCAACCAGTTGACCTCGTCGATCCGGACTTGATGGCCCAGCAGCTCCTCGGCGGGTCCGATCACCACCTCGCGGGTCTCCGGCCTGATCGCGGTCACGAACCGCGGCTCCGAAAAGCCGCCGGGGAGTCCGCGCCGCTGACCGATGGTGAACCGGGCGAATCCGGCGTGGCGACCGACCACGCCGCCGTCCCGGGTGACGAAGTTGCCGGGGGACAGGGCGGGGGCGTCGGCGGGGAGCCGCCGCTCCAGCACCTTCACGTAGTCGTCGTCCGGGACGAAGCAGATCTCCACCGACTCGGGCTTCTCGGCGGTGACCAGTCCGAGCTTCCGGGCCCGGGCCCGGGTTTCGGCCTTGGTGAGCGTGCCGACGGGCGTGAGCATCCGGGCTACCACCGCGCGGTCGATGCCCCAGAGGAAGTACGTCTGGTCCTTGCTCAGGTCCCGGCCTCGATGCAGCTCGCCGTCCCGCGCCACGGCGTAGTGCCCGGTGGCCAGGTAGCGGCAGTCGAGCGCGTCGGCGTGCAGGAGCAGGTCCCGGAACTTGGTGAACGAGTTGCAGCGGACGCACGGGATGGGGGTGCGGCCCCAGGCGTACTCCGAGACGAAGTTCCCGATCACGTCGTGGCTGAACCGGTCTTCGAGATTCAGGACGTAGTGTGGAATGCCGACGCGGTTGGCCACCAGCTTGGCGTCGGTGATGGAGTCGAGGGAGCAGCACGGACGGTCGGCCACCTCGTCCCCGTAGCAGAACAACTTCAGGGTGGCGCCGATGACCTCGTAGCCCTGCTCGACCAGGAGCGCGGCGGCGACCGAGGAGTCCACCCCTCCCGACATCGCCACCAGCACCCGCTCACGCACGCCCCAGCGCTCCAGTCAGCGAGCGGACCTTCGCCACCACGCGGGGGATCGCGTCGATCAGCGCGTCCACGTCTGCGGCGGTCGACTCCCGTCCGAGCGAGAACCGGAGCGCCGCGCTGCCCAGCTCACGCCCCAGGCCCATGGCCGTGAGGACGTGCGAGGGCTCGACCGAGCCGGTGCTGCAGGCTGAGCCTCCCGAGCACGCGATGCCGGCCAGGTCGAGGTGCATCAGCAGGGCCTCGCCGTCGGCGCCGGGGATGGAGAACGACACGGTCTGGGGCGCCCGCGGGGCATTCCGCCCGTTCACCACGGCGTCGGGGACCGCGGCCAGGAACCGGGCTTCGAGATCGTCCCGCAGGCGGGCGATCCGCGCCGCACACTCCGGCTGCTCGCGCGCCGCCAGCTCAGCGGCCCGGCCCAGCGCCACGATGCCGGGGACATTCTCGGTGCCGGGGCGGATGCCGAACTGCTGGCCACCGCCGTGAATGATGGCTTCGAGGGCGTGACGGTCGCGGACGATGAGCG
>DATMOQ010000061.1:0-2162 GCA_035568195.1 Gemmatimonadales bacterium | reverse complement strand
GTGGGCGTACCGGCGCGCCGCGTTTCACGCGATCTCGGACAGCACCAAGGCCGACCTGGTGGCCCGCGGCGTGCCCGCCGACCGCGTGACCGTGATCTACCCCGGTGTGGATGCGACGTGGTATTGCCCGGACCCGTCGGTGCGGCGGGCGGCGCGCCCCACGTTCCTGTACGTCGGCCGCCTCAAGCGTTATAAAGGAGTGGAGTTCGCGTTGCGCGCGGTGGCCGCGGCGCGGGCGCGGGGTGGCGACCTGCAGCTCGACATCGCCGGGAAGGGGGACGATCGCCCTCGGCTGGAGGCGCTGGGCCGCGATCTGGGGCTCGGCGACGCCGTCCGCTTCCTCGGCTTCGTGGACGACCAGGAAAAGCGGCGACTCCTCCGGACATCGTGGGCGGTGGTGTTCCCGAGTCCCAAGGAAGGCTGGGGCATCACCAACGTCGAGGCGGCCGCCTGCGGGACGCCGGCCGTGGCCTCCGACAGTCCCGGACTCCGCGAGTCGGTGCGCGACGGGGAGACCGGATATCTGGTCCCCCACGGTGACGTGGCGGCGCTGACCGAACGGCTCCTGACGCTCGCCGGAGACCCGAGGCGCGTCGAGATGCTGGGGGCGGCGGGTCGCCGCTTTGCGGAGGGGCTCACGTGGGATCGGGCCGCGGACGAGACGACCCGCCATCTCGAACGCACCATCCAGGCCGGAGGGTGAGTGACGAATCCCAAGGTCCGTGATCTCCTGGCCCGGAAGGCCGAGCCCCTGCAGCTCGAGGCGCTGACGGGAGAGATCGGCGTCGACAAGGAGATTCCCACTCCCGAAGCCTCCAGCCCGGGGCTGGTGCTGGCCGGGTACACCACGCGGTTCGTGGGCAAGCGGATCCACGTGCTGGGTGAGACCGAGGTGACGTACCTGTCATCGTTGGACGCCGGCACACGCCGCGCGAGCCTCGAGAATCTCTTCAAGTTCGACCTGCCGGTGGTGGTGATCACCAAGGGGCAGGCGCCCCCGGCCGAGCTCCTGGAGCTCGCCCAGGCCCACGGCGTGGCGCTGGTCCGTACCCAGCTCAAGACCGCGGAATTCTATCGCCGGCTCAAGCCCTTCCTGGACGACGCCTTCGCGCCGACCACCACCACCCACGCGTCGCTGGCGGACGTCTTCGGCGTCGGGCTTCTGTTCCTCGGTCGCTCCGGCATCGGCAAGAGCGAATGCGTGCTCGATCTCGTGGAGCGGGGGCATCGCCTGGTGGCCGACGACGTCGTGCACGTCACCCGGCGGGGCAATGACGTCCTGATCGGCCGCGGCCACGAGCTCTCGCGTCACTTCATGGAGATTCGCGGCGTCGGGCTGATCGACATTCAGGCCCTGTTCGGCATCCGCGCCGTGCGCCAGCAGAAGCGGATCGAGGTGGTGGTGCAGCTGGAGGACTGGGATGCCAACCGGGAATACGACCGCACCGGTCTCGACCGTCAGGAAACCCAGCTCCTGGGCGTGTCCCTGCCGCTCGTGACGGTGCCACTGAACCCGGGCAAGAACCTCACGGTTATCTGCGAGGTGGTGGCGATGAACCACCTGCTCCGGTACGGCGGGGTGGATTCGGCCAAGGAATTCAACGATCGGTTGATGCGGACCATGCGGCAGCGGCGGGACGTGGGCACGTATCTCGAGGAAGACGATGAGTGACACGCTGCGGGGCGTGGTGGTCTCCCACGCCGGGTTGGCGCAGGCGCTGGTCGGGGCCGCCGAGAGCATTTCGGGGGTCTCGGGAGCGCTGGTCGCGGTGACCAACGAAGGATGCGACGGCGGAGCCCTCCAGGCCCGGATCGGCCAGGCCATCGGCGACGGTCCCGCGGTGGTGTTCGTCGATCTGCCGGGAGGTTCCTGCCTCACGGGCGCGGTGCGGACTGCGCGGGGGCAGGGGCGCGGCGTCTCGGTGGTCACGGGCGTGAATCTCGCGATGCTCCTGGATTTCGTGTTCCACCGGGAGCTGGCGCCGGCGGAAGCGGCGCAACGGGCCGTGGACGCGGGGGGGCGCGCCATCCGGATTCCGCCGGCGTGAGCATCGCGGTGGTGCGGGTGGACGACCGCCTCATCCACGGCCAGGTGGTGGTGGGTTGGGGGCAGCCGCTGGGGCTGGGATTCATCGCCCTGGTGGACGACAAGGTGCGCGCGT
>DATMOQ010000060.1:0-7005 GCA_035568195.1 Gemmatimonadales bacterium | reverse complement strand
CGCCACCGAGGGAATGCCGGCCGCCAGTCCCTCCATGGCCGCGGCGACGGTCCCCGAGTAGAGCACGTCCTCGCCCATGTTGGGACCGTGATTCACGCCGGAGATCACGAAGTCAGGCTTGTCCGGCATCAGCGCCCCCAGCGCCAGCAGCACGCAGTCGGTGGGCGTGCCGTCCACCTGAAAGGCTCCGTCATTCCGGCGCGTGGCGCGCAGCGGGCGATGCAGCGTGAGCGAGTGACTCGTGCCGCTCTGCTCGCGATCGGGCGCCACGACCGTCACCTTCCCCAGCGTGCTGCAGGCCTCCGCCAGGAGGCCGAGGCCCTGGGCCAGCACGCCGTCGTCATTGGAAATCAGGATGTTCATCGCGCTCCGCCCACGATCCGCCCCGCGTATTGCCAGAAAACCCGCGCCATTTTCCAGGTGTCTTCCGCGCTCCGGAAGTGACTCCGGGAATCATCGCCGTCGTAAATGGTTGGTATTGCTATAGATGCGACCTTCCACTTCCCGGCGAGTGCCGCCAGGAGAAAGGCCGCCTCGAAGTCGTAGCGCATCTCGGACGGCCGCACTGCCCGGGCGAGCGCGGCCGTAAAGGCCCGGAAGCCCGTCTGCGCGTCCGGGACCCCTACCCCGCCGATGCGCGCCGCCAGGGTGGATGATAGCCAGTTGGTGAAGCGCCTGGGGAGCGGCATGGCCTCGGTGCGCGCGCGCGCTCCCAGGACCAGGTCTGCGGCGTCGCCGACAATGGGCTCGACCAGACGGGGGATCTCTTCCGGGGGATGCTGGCCGTCGGCATCGCACGTGACCAGGACTTCCGCCCCGTCGTCCAGCGCCCGCGCGATCCCCGTACGCAGGGCGGCCCCCTTCCCGCGGTTCTGCGGGTGCCGGATCACGTCCTCGGGGGGGAGCTCCCGGGCGGTCCCGTCCGTCGAGCCGTCATCGACCACCAGGATCCGCGCCTCGGGGACCGCGTTCCGTACCCGGGTCCAGACCGGCCCGATGGTGCGGGCCGCCTGGTAGGCGGGAATGACGACGGCGACTCCCGGGGACGTCCCCGGCTCAGCGAGGCCCGGCATGGGGCGATGCGTTGCCGTCCAGAATGGCGAGCACCGCTTTCAGCTCTCCCTGGAGATCGCGGACCGTCTCGGCGCCCAGCGCGCGCCGGGCCTCGGGCTTGAGGTCGCCGCTCCGCCGGTAGGCCTCGATCTTCTGGCGCGCTCCTTCGATGGTGTACTTCTCGGTGTACAGCAGGTGCTTGACGAGCATGATCAGCTCGATCTCGCGCCGCTGGTAGACCCGGTTGCCCGAGCGGTTCTTGGCGGGATTGAGAAAGCGGAACTGGCTCTCCCAGTACCGCAGCACGTGCGGCTTCAAGTCGGTGAGCTGGCAGACCTCGCCGATGGAGAAGAACTCCTGGACCGGATGTGGAAGGCTCATCGCCATTGCTCCGGTTTGGGTTCACGTTCCATGAGATCGGAAATTGCCTGGCGGGCGGTCTTGCCCTCGAACAGGATGGCCGCCACCTGCCGGGCGATGGGGAGATCGACCTGGTGCCGGTCCCCCAGCGCCACGGCGGTCCGCGCCGTGCCCACGCCCTCCGCCACCGACTGCTTCCCGGCGAGCGCCTGTTCGAGCGTCTTGCCCTTCCCGAGCGCGACGCCGAGGGTGTGGTTGCGGGAGAGGGACCCGGTGGCGGTGAGAATCAGGTCGCCCAGGCCGGCCAGGCCCGCAAACGTCATCGCCTCCGCGCCCAGCGCCAAACCCAACCGCGTGATCTCGGCGAGCCCGCGCGTGATCAGGGCGGCCCGCGTGTTGAATCCCAGGCCCAGGCCGTCCACCATCCCGGCGGCGACGGCAATGACGTTCTTCAAGGCGCCACCGAGCTCGACGCCGGTCACGTCCCCATGCGTGTAGACGCGGAACGTGCCGGTGGAGAACAATGCCTGCGCCCGGCGCGCCACCTCCGGGTCCCGGGCGGCGACCACCGCGGCGGTGGGCTGCCGGCGATAGACCTCGAGCGCGAACGTGGGCCCCGACAGCACCGCGACGGGCGCGCCCTTCGAGATCTCGGTGAGCACGCACGAGAGGGTGACCAGCCGCTCGGGTTCGAGGCCCTTGGACACGCTGACGATCAGGGGCCGGTTCGCGACCCCCGCCAGCGCCTCGGTCATCACAGTCCGCACCGCGTGCGAAGGCGCGGCGGACACGACCACCTCGGCTCCGGCGACGGCGGTGGCCAGATCGGTGGTGGCGGCGAGGGACGGGGCCAGCGGGCACCCCGACAGAAACATGCCGTTCAAGTGCTCCCGGGAAATCTGCGCGGCCACCTCCGGCTCCCGGGCCCAGATGGTAACCTGATCGCCCTTCCGGGCCAGCAGGTCCGCGAGGGTGGTCCCCCAGGCGCCGCCACCGATGACCGCGACGCGCGTCACGGAGTCAGCTCCTTCCGGGTCCGGAACCGGTTCTCGGTGCCGGCCAGAAGCCGCCGGATGTTCGCGCGGTGGGAGTAGACGATGAGCGCCGCCAGGCCGATGCTCGCGATGAGGGCGGGGGCTCCCGCGTGCGGCGTGACGAGCACGAGAATGGGGAAGATCGCCGCAGCGAGAATGGAGCTGAGCGAGACGTACCCCGTGGTCCAGAGGCAGAGTCCCCAGACGGGCAGCGCGATGACGACGGCGAGAGGCGCCAGGGCGAGGAACATCCCGGCCGCCGTCGCGACTCCCTTCCCTCCCTTGAACCCGACGTAGGGCGAGAAAATGTGGCCGAGGACCGCCGCGAGTCCCAGGAAAACCGGGAACCCCGGCGCGCCGTGGGCCCAGCGGCCGAAGAGCGCCACGGGGACCGCGCCCTTGGCGATGTCGATCAGTCCCACCGGGATGGCCCACCGCCACCCCAGCACGCGATAGACGTTCGTGGCACCGAGGTTCTTGCTCCCGTGCTCGCGGAGGTCGAGACCGCGCGAGAGCCTCCCCGCCACGTAGCTGGTCGGGGTCGCGCCCAGCAAATAGGCCGCCCCGATCCACAGCAGCGCGGTCAGGACGCTCACCGGCGCTCCCGCCGCTTCCGGCGGAACTTGATGTCCAGGGGCGCGCCGGTGAACGCCCAGGCTTCCCGGAAGCCGTTCACCAGGTAGCGCGTGTAGGACTCCGGAATGGCCTCGGGCCGGTTCGCCACGATGGCGAACCGCGGCGGCGCGGTGCCGATCTGAGAGGCATAGAAGAGCCGGACGTTCTCCCCCACCGGCTGCGGCGGCTGCTGCCGGTCGAGCAGCGCCCCCAGCACCCGGTTCACCTCGGCCGTTCCAATGCGGCGCTGGCGGGCGTCGGCCACCTCGAGGATCAGGTCCAGCACCTTGGCCACCCGCTGACCGGTCTTGGCCGAGAGATAGACGAAGGGAATGAAAACCAGGAAGTGCGCTTTCTCGATCAGCTCTTTCTGTCCCCGTACGGCCGTGTTGGAATCCTTCTCCTCGATCAGGTCCCACTTATTCACGGCGACCACGACGCCGGCGCCCCGCTCCCAGGCATCCGCCACGATTTTCAGATCCTGGGCGTGCATGCCGTCCGCCGCGTCCACCACCAGGACGCACACGTCGGCGCGCTCCATGGCCCGCGCCGTCCGCAGGGTCGAATAGAACTCCAGATCCTCGTTGACCTTGCTGCGCTTCCGAAGACCCGCGGTGTCGATGAAGACCAGCTGCCGTCCCTCGTGCACCACCGGCGTGTCGATCGCGTCCCTCGTGGTGCCCGGCTCGGCCGCGACCACTACCCGCTCGGCACCCACCAGCGCGTTCACCAGGCTCGATTTCCCGACATTGGGGCGTCCCACCACGGCCACGTGCACCGCGTCTTCCGGCTCGACGTTGTTCCCGGCCGGCAGCAGCGACACGACATGATCGAGGAGGTCTCCGCTGTTCTTGCCGATGGACGCCGACACCGGAAAGGGATCACCCAGGCCCAGCTCGTAGAAAGACAGGGCCCGGTGGTCGGTGGGCAGGTTGTCGGCCTTGTTCGCCACGAGGATCATGGGCCGTCCGGCTTTCCGGAGATAACTCGCGATCGCCGCGTCGGCCGGATGGACCCCGTTCTGCACGTCGACTACGAAGAGGACAACGTCGGACTCCGAGACGGCCTGCTCCACCTGCTGGCGGATGGCGCGGTTCATCGAATCACCGGTCTCGAACACCAGCCCGCCCGTGTCCACCAGCCAGAAGCGCCGCCCGTTCCATTCGGCGGGCGCAAAATGGCGGTCGCGGGTGACACCCGCCTGCGCGTCCACGATCGCTTCACGGCGGCCGATGAGACGATTGAACAGGGTGGACTTGCCCACATTGGGCCGCCCGATGATCGCGACCGTGCCGGTCCCGGCCTGGTTGGTCATGCGGCCACCGGATCGCCGGCCAGGACGTCGGCAAAGTCGTACGACAGACGCAGCGGCATGGGCACCTGCCCCGCCAACTCCTCGAGGCTCATGTCGTCCATGAAGAGGAGATCATCGTTCACCGCTTCGGCCGGCAGCAGGGCGAGATCGACATCGCGGCGGTGCGCGAGCGCCGCCCGGAAGGCCGCGCCGGGGAGGAGTCCGGCGGTGGTGACCGAGGTGCCGAACAGCGTATTGTCGAGCACCACGATTTCGAATTCCGCGCCGGTGGCGCGCGCCAGGGGCGCGAGGACCTGCGGCATCAACGGCCCCATGGCCCGCCCGGTGACCACCGCGACCCGGCGCCCGGCCTGCCCCGCCAGTGCCTCGACCTCCGCGGCGATGCGGGTCTGGAGGTACCGCACCGCGCCGACGCCGTTCTCCCGCTGATCGAAGTCGCCGTACCACTCGGCGGGCGGCAGCTCCCGGCCCGCCTGCAGATAGAGATCGTCCGCGCCGAAGCACCAGGGGTGGCCGCGCTCCGTCTGCGCCCGGGTGGCGAAGGGCCCCGCGATGTCCAACGCTTTCCCGCACTCTTCCCGCGAGGGCTCGCGGACGAGGTTGTGCTTGCTGTATTCCGTGAGCGCCACGGGTACGATCGACACCGACAGGACTCCCGGTCCCAGGCCCCACAGGTCGTCGAGGGAGCGCTGCAGCTCGGCGCCGTCGTTCACACCGGGGATCAGCACGATCTGGGTGTGGAAGGTGATGCCCTGCTCCAGAAATGACCGGAGCTGGGGGATGATCGCCGGCGCCTCGGGATTCCTGAGGAGCCAGCGCCGGATGACCGGATCGGTGGCGTGGACGGAGACATACAGCGGGGACAGCCGGTATTCTACGATGCGGGCCACATCCCAGGGCTTGAGGTTGGTGAGGGTCGCGAAGTTGCCGTACCGGAAAGACAGGCGGTAATCGTCGTCCCGGATGTACAGGACGTCCCGCCGGCCCTGAGGGTTCCCGTCCACGAAGCAGAAGTCGCAGTGATTGGCGCAGCGGCGGATGCGCGGCGGGTCGACCGTGACGCCCATCGGGAGCACGTCGGGACGCTCGACGTCGTACTCGATCTCTTCGCCCCCCGGGTGCCGGGCGTGCAGGAGAAACGAGTCGTCCGCCGTGAGGAACTCCCAGTCGAGGAAGTCCTCCAGCGGACGCCCATTGATGGCGAGCAGCTCGGTACCGGGCACCAGCCCAAGCGCGGCCCCCAGTGACTCCGGGGCCACCGCTTGCACTCGAATCACAGTCGATCCTTCACTTCAAGGAGTTTCTTAACCCAGGGTGCGCAACTCCAATGCACACCTGGACTTCGGAACCCCTAAATATCGCCTAAGACACCTTGTAACGCCAGGCGACGATCCCCTTGCCCGCGGCTTTGATCTCGAACTGTGCCGTTCCGGAAGGGGAGATGGGCGCGACCTGGGTGGCCTGGGTGCTCACCACGGCGCCGTGGACGTCGAGAAAGTCGAAAGCCAGGTGGAGAGGGCCCGACGCCGTCCCCTTCAGGTTGGCGACCAACCCCGAGAGGTCGGCGCCGGCGGAGTCCGGCTGGAATTGAGTGATGCTGATGTCCACCGCCAGTCCGGTGTCGGCGCGCGCCAGGTACTTCTTGGCCGAGTCGGTCTGCCCGGCCAGGGTGTAGGCCTGCCCCAGCGCCCTCGTAGCCAGCTGATTGGACGGATCGAGGGCCATCACCTTCATCGCATTGGCCAGCGCGCCGGGATCCCGCATCCGGAGCTGCGCGTCGGCTGCTCCGGCCAGCGCGCCGCGGTTGTTGGGGTTGGCCTTCAGCAGCATCCCGTAGACCTTCATCGCCGCCGCTCCCAGTCCCCCGCCCCCCATCCGCTGGGCCGCTTCGAGCGCCGCATTCGCATCCACCTGGTCCGGATGGGCGACCACAACGTCGAAGGCGGTCCCGGCCATTTCGGGGTGCCCGCTTTGCGTGTAGATCGCGGCGAGATTCACGGCTGCATCCAGGGAGCCCGGATAGGCCGTCAGGAGCGTCTGGTAGGCGCTGACGGCGGGCGCGTAGGCCGCCTTGAGGGCGGAGGTGTCGGCGGCCGCCTTGTCCGTCAGCGAGGACCGGAGCGCGCGCTCGGTGTTGAAGGACTCTGAGAGCTGGGTGGAGTCCGTGGCGAAGGACTTCTGATCCGCGGGGCTGAGGCGGGCCCCCCGGGAACGCCGGGAAGCCGACTGGGCCAGCCGGTGCGCCAGGAGGATCGAGTCGTTCGCGAGGTAGCGCCCCAGCGAGTCCAGCGACTGGCGGATCTGCAGGGCCCGCGCGATCACCGGATCCCCCTGCGCGCGGGCCAGTGCCAGCCGGGCCGATGTGGCCAGGGCATCGTGCCGGGCGTCCGCAAAGGCGGTGTCGGTTCCCGCCAGCTGAGCGCCCAGATTGAAGTACGCCAGTGCGGAGTCCGTCTTCCCCGCCCCCGCATAGAGTTGGCCGAGCTGGAAATCGGCGCGGGGATTGGCGGGGAGCAGACGCCGGGAGAGCTGCAGCCAGGTCACGGCGGAATCGGTCTTGCCGCCCTGCCAGGCGGTCACTCCCGCCGACATGGCATCCGTCCACACGGCCTTGCGGAACTCGACCAG
>DATMOQ010000059.1:0-4232 GCA_035568195.1 Gemmatimonadales bacterium | reverse complement strand
CCGACCAGCGCCCCGCCCCGATAGGCCCAAAGTCCCGCGTCGAGACGGGTGCCGAGGTCGTGGATGGCCGCGGCGGCGGTGGGGCGATCGAACGGCACCTGCTCCGCCGAGTGCGTGGCGTCCCGGAGCGTCTGCGTGATGAGGAGGTCGCCGGCAAAGGCGGCGCTCTGCGTCAGATCGGCAAAGCTCCAGATGCCGAACGCCAGCACCGGCGCCACGAAAAACGCGACGAGCACGGCCGCCAGCCGCAGGCGATAACTCTCGCGGAGCCGGGTAAGCGCCGACGGCCCCTCCCGGGGACGGCGCGGGCCGAAGAGCCCGCCCGCCGCCATCAGCGCGACGAGGAACGCGAGGTCGACCAGGACGGCGAGACACCCGCGGACGAGCAGTCCGCCCGGTCCCCCGAGCCCCACCCGCGCGTGCACGTGACGCACACCGTCCGCGAAGTCGAACCGCCGCTCTCCCCGCACGGACCACGCATCGCGCGTCCACGTAAACCGCTCCGTCGCGCTCGACGTGAGACTCGGCGCCGAGATCGTGAGCGTGTAGGGAGCGGCGACGCCACCCTCGCCCCGGAGGAAACGGGTGACCCGATCCGACTCGACCAGGAGGGTACGGGGCCCGACCCCGATAGTGATCCACTCACCCGAAAGGAGCGGGGCCACCAGGACCTCATGCACGCCGGGAATCCGGGCGAGCTCCTCCACGCGCGGGACCGACGGCGCGCCGGGCCGGCGCGCCAGCACCGAGAGGAGCGGATCGGGAAGGTCGAGCGCGGCCAGGCGGAGCTCCGTCTCGAGCTGGCCGTCCGGCGACCAGAGCGCCAGAACGGCGGGGAACCCTTCAGTCGCGAGGCTCGAAGAACGCCACAGCGCGTAGAGGGCACCCGCCGTTTGAGGAGGCCGCACCGTGTCGGTAACGGTCCCCAGCGAGTCGAGCGCGCGGGCCACCGCGGTATCCTCCGCGGCGCCGAGACCGGCCACGTCGTGCGCGGCGAGGGAGAGGCGACCCTCGATCGACGCCCCCCAGGTCACCAGCGCCGCGGCCGTGCCGGCGACGGTGGCGACGGCAAACAGCGTGGCTCGGCGGCGCGCGGGCACGATGGCACCCGCCAGCGCGGGAAGCCAGAGAAACGTGTACCACTCGGGCCAGGCATTGTACGGCTGCCAGAGCCACAGGCCGGCCAGGGCGGCGAGAATCGCCCAGGCGCACGCGGCCGGCAGCGTCCAGGGAATGCGTCTGGGCTCCTCGCTCCCCCGCACCAGCGCGGCGGCGAGCATCACCAGCGCCATCGCGACGGCCGAGAGCGCCACCTCCCAGGACAGCCAGAGGGGGATGCTGACGCCCGACACGGGGGGCCGGATGCCGCGTCCGAAGTAGCGCACCAGGTACGGCGCGGCGAGCAACAGGAACCCCGCGGGCCACAGCGTGAAAAAGCGGCGCGGCAATCCCCGGCGCCACAGCGCCGCGGCGGCGACGAGCAGGGCCGCGCTCACGACTCCCAGCGCCACCGCCGACTCGCTGACGAATCCCAAGAGCGGCTGGGCCAGGGTCGGCGGGGAGGGTCCCGACTCCATCAGCGCGGGCGCGAGGGGGAAGCGGGCCAGCGTGAGGGCGGCAGTGGCCAGCGCGGCCCAGCGCCACGGGCCGGCCGGGGCGGTCATAAGAAGGAAGAGGAGGAGCGCGATGAGCCCCACGGCGACCCACCGCTCGCCCTGACGGGTCAGAGCGGCGAGCGCCTCGGCCTGGACCGGTGGCAGCGGCTTCACGCTGAAAAGCGTGTCCCCCGTATCACAGCCGCGGGGGCAGAAGTCGAAGACGTCGTGATCATGCGGCGCCGTCCGGGGGGCGTAGAACTTCAAGTCGACGCCGTAGGCTCTCGCGAACCGGCGTGCGACGGCGCCGTCTCCGTCGGGCACCGCCGGTCCGGCATCCAGGAGCACGGTCGCGACCGCCACCGCGCCCGCCGCCGTCTGGCGCCGGGCCTCCAGCGTCACGTAGAATGGGGAGATGTCGGCCTTGAGCTCCGCCGTGTCCGGTGCCGGAAGCGTCCGGTGGCGGCCGGCCCACGCGACCGGCGTTCCGTCGGCGGCGACCAGCGCCACCCCCCGCTCCACGCCGGGGGTGCCGCGGGACACCGCCCATTCCAGCCGGTCGAATGCCTCGTCCCGTGGAAGGGGCGCGGCGTCCGCGGCGCGCTGGGCGAGCTCGCGGGCATCACTCACTGCGGCTCCCAGCTCGCGGCTGAGCTGGAGTGAGGCGCGGGTGAGCCGGTCCTCCCGGGCCGAGGCCCAGCAGCAGGAGAGCGTCGCGGCGCCCCGCACCGTCCGCATCAGGACGAGCGCCATGAGCAGAGCCGCGGCGACGAGACCCCATTCGACCCGACGCCGGGATCTCCAGAAGACCGCGCCGGCCGTCAGCACCACCGCGCCGATCGTGGTGACGTACGCCCAGGAGGGCGCCGCCCCGCCGCCCCGCAGCCACTCCGCGCCACCGATCGCCACGACCATCCCGGCGACCACCAGGTGACGGGGGGGCCACTGACGTTGAAGGACCTCGCGCCCGATCACGTGCGCGACATTCTGGCGCGGGATCCGCGCCTGCTCGTGCCCGTCGGCACCTGCGAGCAGCACGGTCCCCATCTCCCCTTCGGGTGCGACAGCATCATCGTCGAGCGCCTGGCCGACGACCTCTCGGCGGAGTTCGGCATCCTGCGCGCGCCGACGGTGGAGTACGGCGTGAACGCCATCACCAGGCGTCCCATCGCGGGCAACGCCGGGGTGCGGCGGAAGACGCTCCACCGGCTGATGAACGACCTTCTCACGGCCTGGGAAGAAGGCGGGGTCGACACGTTCGTGATCCTCACCGCCCACGGGCACGACCCGCACCAGGAGGCGCTGTCGACGCTGCGGACGCGGGAGGCCCGCGTGTTCACGGTGGACGTGTTCTCGCTCGACTTCACCGATCTCCTCGACGACCCCAACGGGCCGGTGCACGGCGGTGAGCTCGACACTTCCCTGCTCCTGCATCTGGCGCCGGACCAGGTGCGGATGGAGCTGGCGCAGGATTTCGCCCTGGCGCCACGTGCCCTCGCCCGGTACCATCGCGGCAGCGCCTCGATCCCCACCCAGGGACCCGGATCGGTGGGCCGACCCACGCTGGCGACCGCGGAGAAGGGCGCCCGGGTGTATAAGATGATTAGAGAACGCATCGGCACGCGAGTTCTGGGAGCCAACCCCGCATGATTCCTCTCCTCGTGGCACTCGCCCTGCCCCAGGTGCCGGATTCCGGCATCCTGGTCATCCGCCAGGACAGCACGCTGGTGGCCCGGGAATCCTTCCATACCGGCGTCGATCCCACGGGCGGCGGCTGGATTCTCGACGCCAACGTCCGCTATGACCGGGGCCGCCCGGTGGTCCAGCTCGTGCCCATCGTTCAGGTCGGGAGCGACACGTCCGTGGTGAAGGTGCAGTTCGACGCCGGCGATCCGTCCGCGCCGATGCACATCCTGGGTCAGGTGGGGCGCCGCCGGTTCACGCTCCGATACATCTCCCGTACCCAGGAGCGCGCCCGGGAGCTTCCCGATCCGGGGCACTCCGCGGTCGTGGACGATTCGGTGTTCTCGCTGTTTGCCGCCGTCGCCTGGCTGGCCCGGGGAGGCGACGGCAGCATCAGCGCGATCTTCCCCCGCGCCGGGCTCGCGGAGACCTGGGCGGTCCGGGTGCAGCCCCTGGCCTCGACCACCCTGAACGGAGCCCCGGCCCAGCTCCGGCTGATCACGGCCGAAGGGGCCCGTTTGGGTACCGTCAGGATTTGGATGGACACCGCCGGACGGCTCGCGAAGGTCGAAATCCCCCGCCTCCACCTCACCGCGGAGCGTCAAACCGGGCGGTAGGGCTGCCTCCGAAGGGCCGGGTCGCTAGGTTGTTAGGGACGCCACAACGGCCGGAACACCTCGAATTGGCCGACGAAACCCCCTGCCAGTCCGGCGCGTAGGACTCGATGACTCAACGACCTGGATTCAAGGATCCCCCCATGCGCAAGACCCTTTTCGCCGTCGGGCTGATCGTGTGCCCGGCACTCGCTGGCGCGCAGGCCGTGCCCGCTTCTCTTTCGTTGACGGACGCGATCACCATCGCGCGGGACAACAATCCGGCCTATCGCCAGACGCTCTCGACCCGCACGGCCTCACTGTGGAACGCGCGCAGCGCGTGGGCGAACCTGTTCATTCC
>DATMOQ010000058.1:0-3679 GCA_035568195.1 Gemmatimonadales bacterium | reverse complement strand
CACTCGGTCGAGGTCGGCGGCGATGGCAATGCGGTCGATGGTCAGCATCGTGTTAGCCCTCAGGCTCCCAAACCGCTACCACTCGGGCAATTGGTCGACGGTGGACTCGTGGAACTACGCCTGCCGCACGGAGCAGTGCCTCAAGCTCCCTCACCGTATACCCCCGCCGCAACGAAACCACGGCGTCATGTCTCGTGACCGGGTGGAGGCCAAGCGGAAACGACACGGCCCACATCGCCGCCATGGCGACCCGGGTCCGCCGGAGATCGGCGATCACCACGGCGCGACGCGCGACGCGATCGAACTCCCGGATCCAGGCGACGGCCAGGTCCGCCGGGAGGTGGTGCAGCACCTGGCTCGCGATCACGAAGTCCACCGACCGGGACCGGAGCGGCAACGTGCCGCCGTCGGACACGATGGTCGGGAGGCCGCCGCGAACGGCGACCCGCGCCGCGAGGGGCGAGCGGTCGAGCCCGATCGGAATCATCTCCACGCCCCGCCGCGCCGCCGCGCGCGCCACGGCCCGGGGGATGTCGCCCGATCCGGTGCCGACATCGAGCAGCGTACACGTGGCGTTCGGCGCCCCGGGGAGCAGGGGCAGGAGGGCCCGGATGACCGCGCGGGTGCCGCCGAACCACCGGTTCAGGAGGATCAGGTCGCTCAGCTCGGCCCGCACCAGCGCCGGGTCCGCGCCGGGATCGTCCAGCACTTCGACGCCGATCATCCGCCCGACAGGTTCGCGTAGCCGCCGCGGTAATAAAGGAGAGGGCGTCGGTCGGTGACGACCCCGCCGGTCACCAGACCGAAATAGACCGTGTGATCGCCCGCGGGGACCACGGCGTCCCGCGCGCACTCGAGGTGCGCCACCACGCCGTCCAGGATGGGCAGCCCCAGCTGGCTGGTATGAAAGCCGACGCCGTCGAACCGGTTCTCCTCCAGCTCCGCAAACCGGCGCGAGAGCGCCTCCTGGTCGGCGGCGAGGATGTTCACCACGAAGTGGGACGCCCGGGCCAGCGCCTCGTGCATCACGTTCTGGTGATCCACCGACACCAGGAGAAGTGGCGGGTCGAGGGACACGGACGCCACCGAGCTCGCGGTCATCCCTTCGGGCTCCCCGGCGGGATTCCGGGTAGTGATCACGGTGACGCCGGTGGCGAAGCGTCCCAGGAGCTGGCGGAAGAGTGCGGCGTCGACGCCGGTCATGCCCTCAACCTATCAGAGTGACGAGAGTGGCCGGGTTCAGGACTCGTCCAGCCGGGATAAAATTCCCCGTCGCTCCCACCAGCAGGTCGGCGAGGTCGGGACGCCGGGCGAGCCGGCGCACCACGCGGGTGGCGAGCATCGGCCAGCCCACGCCCACGCCGATCAGTCGTTCCAGCACCCATTTCCCGGCGAACGCCCGGCGGCGACCGCGGCGGTACCCCTCCAGCGCGGAGGCCGGGATGGGCCCGGACTCCGCCGCTCCCAGGGCCGCACCGATCGCCCCGGCGGCCAGCTCGGCGCCGGTGAGTGCCGAGTAGATCCCCTGGCCGGTGAAGGGATCGAAGAAATCCGCCGCGTCACCCACCAGGAGCGCGCCATCGGCCGTCGACGCTCGCGACCACTGCGCAAAGGGGCCGGTGGCCAGGATGGCCCGGGTCAGGCGCTCGGCCCGGAACCGGCCCCGGATCCCGGGAAACCGGTCGAGGGCGCGGACGAACCCCTCGGGGTGGGTGAGCGCCGGCGATGCGTGCGACGCGGGGACGACGAGCGCGACGGTGGTCTCGCCGTCTCCGATGGGCCCCATGCCGACGTAGCCGTCGGTGCCGATGTGCATTTCCCCCACGTCGGTCATCCCGCTCACGTCGGCGGCGTGCGCGCTGTACGCAATGCGCCGCGGGGGACCGGAGCGGCGATAGCCGAGTCTGCGGGCGACGACGGAACGCAGCCCGTCAGCACCGATGACCAAGCGAGCACGGAGCAGGCGACTCCCAACTCCCGACTCCCGTGCTTTGACTCCGCCGACGGCTCCGGATTCCCACACCAAGTCATCCACCGTCGTCTCTTCGCGTAACTCCGCCCCCGCTCTCACCGCGGCCTCGACCAGGATCTGGTCGAAGGCGGTACGGGGGAGGGCGAAGGCGTAGGGGCGGGGCGGCGCGTAGCCGGGGCCCGCCCGGAAGCGGCCGACCGCTTCGGTGCCGTCAGGGGTCACGAGCTTCATTCCCGTGAGACGCGCGTGCGACCGTCCTTCCACCGCCTCCAGGACGCCGTCGCCCAACCGCTGCAGTACGCGGGTGGTTTCCGGTGTGAGATACTCGGAGCACGGTTTGTCCCGCGGGAAGCGGGCGCGGTCGAGCAGGAGGACCCGCGCGCCTTGCCGGGCCAGGAGGAGGGCGGTGACGGAGCCGGCGGGGCCGGCGCCGACGACACAAGCGTCCCAGCGGCTCATGACAGGAAGAAGGCGACGCAGGCGCCGGTGAGCGTGGCGGCGAGGTTCACGACGTCATTGTCGACGAAGGGCTTGCCCTGGACCGTGGCACCCAGGCCAGAGTCCACGAACATCCCCGCAAGCCCGGCCCACACGACCGCGAGCGTCGGCGCGAACAGGAGGGCGGTGAACAGCGCAATGAAGAGCGCACCGCCAACGCCTCCGGCCGTTCCCAGCAGTGTGACGCCTCCATCGGTGCCCGTGGGGACGGACTTCCAGGTGGTGATGAGGCGGGGCGGATGCGGGGACCACGATCCGATTTCGGTGGCCCAGGTGTCGGCGGTGGCCGCGGCCAGCGCGCCCGCGGCGACCGGCCAGGATCCGAAGCAGGCCGCGATCGCGGCGACGCCGCCGTTGGCCAGCACCTGCCGGACGTTCCGCTGGCCCCCGCCGCCGCCGGCCAGCCGGGTGAGGAGGGACCCGGAAATGAAGAAGGCGAAGAGCAGGACTACTCCTCGCCATCCCAGTCCCCGTCCGGTGGCGCCGCCGACGGCCAGCGCCGCGACGACGCCGCCTCCGGTCAACCACTTCATTCGTCGAAGAGCTCGCGGAGGATGCGCTGCTTCAGCTCGGGCGGGCAGCCCTGGGCCCGGGTCCGGGCCTGGACGAACTTCTTGAACGCGGCCTCGAAGTCGAACTTGTGGCCGCAGGGGGGGCAATGCTCCAGGTGCGCACGAATCTCCGTCTCGACCGCGGGTGTCAGCTCGCGGTCCAGATACTCATACAGGTGCTCGATGCACTCGCGACACCTCATTCCTTGCGCCCCTTGATGTAGCCATTCCCGACGGCGTAGTCGTACAGCTTGGCCTGCAGCATCTGCCGGGCCCGGAACAGCCGGGATTTCACGGTGCCCACCGGGATGCCCAGGATCTTGCCGATCTCCTGATAGCTCATCCCCTCGACGTCGGACAGGACGACCGTTTCCCGGAAGGCGTCCGGGAGGCCGTCGATGGCCCGGAGCACCTCGTCGTCCACGATCTTGTCGAAGAAGGCCCCCTGGGGGTCCTCCTCCTGTATGTCCTGAAACACCGCGAAGGGCTCGATTGTGTCCACATCCACGGTTTCCGGGTGCCGGGTGCGGCGCCGGTACTCATTAATGAAGGAGTTGCGCAGGATGGTGAGGAGCCACCCCTTGGCGTTGGTGCCGGGCTGGTACTGCTCCCAGGACCGGTACGCCTTGAGCATGGTCTCCTGGACCAGGTCGTCCGC
>DATMOQ010000057.1:0-7699 GCA_035568195.1 Gemmatimonadales bacterium | reverse complement strand
GGACAGCGCGACGCAGGCCAGTGGGAAGTGATGCCGAACCGCATGCGCGCCCAGCTCCATGATGCGGCGCGCCAGGCCCCGGAGATTGTAGAGTCCGCTGCGGGGATCGAGCAGGCGATCGGCAAGAATGCCGTCCGTCTCGTGCTTCAGCTGGACGTAGGCGTTCACGCTGTCTACCATCTCCGCGTCGTCCATCCCGCCGTCGATACAGGCGCGCGCCCCGGTCTTGATGGTCGCCAGACGATCCGACGGGGTCGGCATGCCGTCCGTGACCAGCAGGATGGGCGTCGACAGGTCGATGCGGAACTCGCTGAGGAGGGACCACGCGAAGGGCGCGACCCCTCCCATGCCCATCCCCGAGTCGATCATGATGCAGTCGGGCTGGAGGGCGGAGGCCAGCTCGCGAGCCTGCTCCGGCTCGGATGCCCACACCACTCGATGCCCATGGTCGGCCAGCACTCTTCCCAGACGGCGGGCCGGGTGGCCCGGCACGGCGGCGACGAGGATCAGTGCTGCAGCCTCTGGAGAAGCCGTGAGGATGTTCATGGTAGCGCCGTGAAGTGCAAGGATGGCGCCGCGGGCGCCGGTTACCGCTCAAGCACGAATCGTGGCGGAACGACCACAGCCGTGCCGCCGCGAACGGAGCGTGAGCGCAGCGTAACCGGGGATGCACGCCCACGGTACCGGTCTTGTTATCTCCCGTTGGCATGAAACCCCGCATCGTCGTGTCTCTCGCATTGACGCTGGCCGCGGCCGCGCCGCTGGCCGCCCAGACCCCGCCGCGTCCGGTTCGCGTGGGTGACCGCGTCCTGCTTCGGGTGGACGGAGATGCGCAGCTCAGCGATACGTTCGAGGTGTCGAGCGGACCCGCAGTCCTGCTGCCGGCCATCGGTCCGATTCCCCTCGCCGGAGTCGCTCGCGACACCTTGAGCGCGTACTTCACGGGCGTCCTCGGCCACTACCTCCGGGATCCGGTGGTGCACGCCGAGCTGTTGATCCGCGTCGGCGTGGTGGGCGAGGTGGCGAAGCCGGGGTACTACTCCGTCCCCGAAGATCTCCTGTTCTCCGATCTCCTGATGCACGCCGGCGGCCCCACCAAGGAAGCCGACGTGCACAAGATGAAGCTCGAGCGCGGGGATACCGTCCGGTGGTCGGGGAAGAAGGTGCAGGAGGCGGTGACGGGCAGTCACACCCTGGCCGAGCTGGGACTGCAGTCCGGGGACCAGGTCGAGATCCCGCCCATCACGCGCCACGACGCGCTCGCCACCGTGCAGGTCATCAGCATCCTGGTGGCGATTCCCACCGCCATCTACGCGGCGATCAAGATCTTCTGACCCCCTTGCGGCGCCCCGTTGTGGGGCACATAATAAATTCTATAATGCACCTATTTGGTGCCAACGAGTGAAAGGCCAATTGCCCTGCCTTTGGGCATATCGAGCGATGGCAAGAGGTTGTGGCGACGAGCGAGCTGTCGCGAACAGGCACTCCTCTTGCCATGATGCAGCCCGAATACACCCGTAGCTCGCCCGACCCCAGCACCCGAGGACTCGAATGGCGACACCCAAGGACCGGACGCCTTCCACCCAGCCCCCGAGCCCCGAGGAAACCGCCGGGCTCCTCCGAGAGCTGGTCTCCCATCTTCGACAGAACCGAACGCAGCTGCGCGAGGAATGGGCGCGCCGCATCACCAGAGCCCAGCTGCTCACGGCGATGACCGAAGAGGAAATCTTCGCCGAGGCGACGTCGGTCTACGACAACTACGTGGAAGCGCTCGAGACCGGGACCTTCGAGGCCCTCCAGGCCTACGCGCGCAACCTGTCGGAGCGCATCATTCCCCGAGGCGTCGAGACCCACGAAGTGGTGGGTATCGTGCTTCTCCTCCGCGACGTGCTGGCCCGCTCGCTGTTCGCCAAGTATCACGAAGACTTCACCAAGCTGAACCGGATTCTCGACGCCTACGAGCCTGCCGCCAACCGGATCGCGAACACGGTGGCCGTCGGATTCGTGCAGGAGCGGGAGCGCGTCATCCGGCAGCAACAGGAAGCCATCCGCGAGCTGTCGACGCCCGTGCTCCAGGTTCGCGAGCGGCTCCTCATTCTCCCCATCATCGGCGTCATCGACCCCCAGCGCGCCCGACAGCTCACCGAGCAGCTCCTGCGGGCCATCCGGACCAACCGCGCGAAAGTCGTCGTGATCGACATCACCGGTGTGGCCGCCATGGACTCGAACGTCGCGAACCACCTGGTGCAGACGGTCGAAGCGTCGCGGCTCCTGGGCGCCACGGTCATCGTCACCGGCCTCTCCCCCGAAATCGCCCAGACCCTGGTCACCATCGGCGTCGACCTGTCCGAGATGGCCACGGTGGGCGACCTGCAGGGCGGTATCGAAGAGGCGGAGCGGTTGCTGGGTTACAAGGTCCTCGAGCTTTCGGACTCCGGACAGAAGACCGCGTAGCCGCGGTCCCAGGGGAGGCGCTCGGTGGAAGTACCGATCCTGAAGCAAGGGCACTACCTCATCGCGTCCATCCAGTCGGCGCTGACCGATGCCGACCTGATGCAGCTGCGGGAGTCGCTCGTCGCGCGGGTGGGGAAGTTCCGCGCCCGCGGCGTGATCGTGGACGTGACCGCGCTCGACGTGATGGACTCGTTCGCCGTACGGACTCTGCGCGACATCACCCACATGGCGCGGCTCCGCGGCGCGGAGACCGTCATCGTCGGCATTCAGCCCGAAGTCGCGTTCGCGATGGTGCAGCTGGGACTGACGCTCAAGGGCGTGGCGACGGCACTCGATCTCGAAGAGGGTCTTGCGTTCCTGGATGCGCAGGCCCGGGAGCGGATCGATCGTGCCTGACGCCGTCATTTGCCCCATTCAGGCGGACGTCGACGTGGTGCAGACCCGCCAGCAGGGCCGCAACATCGCGGCCGACGCGGGGTTTTCGGCCGGCGATCAGACGGTGATCGCGGCGGCGATCTCGGAGATCGCCCGGAACATCCTCATGTACGCCAAGCGGGGCGAGATCGAGCTCCGGGCCGTGGCCCAGCCCGACCGGGCGGGGATCATCATCATCGCCCGGGACAACGGTCCCGGCATCAAGGACATCCATCGCGCCATGCAGGATGGGTACTCGACGTCCGGGGGACTGGGACTTGGCCTCCCCGGCGCCAAACGACTGATGGACGAATTCGAGGTGGTCTCGAGCAACGGCGCCGGCACCACCGTAACCATGAAGAAGTGGCGTGAGGTCAGAAGCTAGCGGATGGCTCCTGGACCCCTCCTCGAATGGGGCGTCGCCGCGCGGCCACTCCCCGGAGAACACGAGTCTGGAGACCACTTCCTCGTCAAGACGTATGACGACGGCGCGCTCATCGCCGTGGTGGATGGTCTGGGCCACGGCGCCGAAGCCGCCACTGCCGCCCGCCGTGCCGTCGCCACGGTCGAGGCGGCGGCCCACGACCCCCTCCCGATCCTCCTCCGACGGTGCCACGACGCGCTCGTGGGGACCCGCGGTGTGGTGATGAGCGTCGCGACCATCAACTCGTTTCATCGCCAGGTGACCTGGGCGGGAGTGGGCAACGTCGACGCCTGGCTCCTGCGGCCGCACGCCGAGGGCGGCAAGACCCGCACCGGACTGGTGCCGCGGGGCGGTGTGCTGGGACGCGGGGTGCCGCCGCTCACGCCCGTGACGCTGGCCATCGAGACCGGCGACCTGCTCGTGTTCGCCACCGATGGGATCCAGGAGGGATTCGTCGAGTCGCTGTCCCTGCAGGATGCGCCCCAGCGCGCCGCCAGCCGGGTGATGGCGACCCACGGCAAAAGCACGGACGACGCGCTGGTGCTGGTCGCCAGATACCTGGGGCCGTCGTGAGCCGGCCCATGACCAACCCGCCCATGACCAAGGCGCCCGCGGTCGCGGTCGTTCCCGCCACCATCCACTTGCTGGGCGTGGGCCTGGACGGCGGGCTGATGCACTCCATCAGGCCCTGGGTGGCCGAGCTCCGGGCGCAGATCGAGTTCGTGCCCGACCTGCCGCACGCCGTCCGCAAGCTGGCCGCCGGCCACTGGGATGTGGTGCTCACCGTGCTCGGGGATCACCCCGACGAAGACCTTCACTGGTGGGCCAACGCCCTCCGGGGGCGCACCGGCGCGCCCCGCCTCATCGCCTTCGCCCACCGGCCCTCGATGGGCCTGGCCCTCCGGGCCGAACAGCTCGGCACGCACGACCTCCTGGCGCTCCCCGTCCACCGGGAAGAGCTGCTGCGGTCGCTGCGCCGGGTGGGGCGCGGGACGTCGGAGGTTGCGGTTCCCCTCGAAGCCGAGGTGGAGGGGGACGTCGGGCGGTACGCGCTGGTGGGGCAGAGCCCCGCGATGCTCGAGGTCTACAAGCTCATCGCCCGCGTGGCGCCCAGCACGGCCACGGTGCTCATCCAGGGCGAATCGGGCACCGGGAAAGAAGTCGTCGCCCGCGCGATTCACGCGAATGGCCCCAAGGCCACCGGTCCCTTCGTGGCGCTCAACTGCGCCGCCATCCCGGAGAACCTGCTCGAGAGTGAGCTCTTCGGACACGAGAAGGGCGCCTTCTCGGGCGCGGTGACCCGGAAGATCGGCCGGTTCGAGCTGGCCCGCGCCGGGACGCTCTTCCTGGATGAGATCGCGGACATGACACTTCCCCTCCAGGCCAAAATCCTGCGAGCGGTGCAGGAGCGGGAAATCGAGCGCGTCGGCGGGGGTGACCCTATTCCCATCGACGTCCGGCTCATCGCGGCGTCCAACCGCGAGCTGCGGGACGCCATTCAGCAGGGACGTTTCCGCGAAGACCTCTACTACCGGCTGGCGGTGGTCGTCGTCCGCCTGCCGCGTCTGGCTGAGCGCGGCGCCGACATGTCGCTCCTCGCCGCGTACTTCGCCCGTCAGTTCGGCGGGCAGTACGGGAAGAGCATCACCGGGTTCTCCGACCGCGCGCTCGAGCTGCTCTCGGCTCACCGCTGGGTGGGCAACGTGCGGGAGCTGCGGAATGTGATCGAGCAGGCGGTGATCGTCGCCACCGGCGACACGGTGCTGGTCGAGCATCTCCCCGACGAGATCCGCGGCCAGGAGGGGATCCTGGCGGGGACGATGGCCGGCGAGCTCGCCACGCTGGCCGAGGCCGAGGCGCGGCACATCGCGCGAGTCCTCGCGCACACCGGCGGCCAGATCGGCGCCGCGGCGACCATCCTCGGCATCCACCGGAACACCCTCACGCGCAAGATCCGGGAGTACGGGCTGTGAGCGGCCCTCGGCGCGACGCCATCCCGCCGCTCCGGGTCGAGCGGGCCTTGCGTCTGCTTCCCGATCTGGAGGCGCTGACGCCTCTGCGTGCCCTCCTGGTCGCGACCTCCCGCGCGGACGCGGGCGCGCAGTGGGCGAGCTCCGGCCCGTACCTCACGCTGGGCAAGCGGGGCGTGGACGCGGCGCAGCTCCGCCGCCGGCTGGACGACGTGCTGGAGCAGATCACCGAGCACCTCTCCCTTCTCTATCACGCCTACATCGACGCGCTCGAGGCGCTGACCTCGGGGGACCCGGCGCCCGCGGTGGCCGCCCTGTTGCGGGCCGGTCGCGCCGAACAGGCCCCGGGCCGGCTGTCGCAGGCGCGCGTGTGGTACGAGGTGGCCCTGAAGCTCGCCGACGAGCTGCAGGACCGGCGACCGGAGATCGAAATCCTGGGCGCGCTGGGCCGGCTGGCTCGCACGCAGGGACACTTCCAGCAGGGGGCCCGCTACTTCCAGCGCTGTCTCGCGCTGGCCGAGGCGGAGTTCGACCAGGGAGGCGTCGCGGAGGCCTGCGCGGGGCTCGGCTCCCTGGCGGCCGCACAAGCGCAATGGGGTGGCGCGCGCTCCTGGTACAAGCGGGGACTGACGGCGGCCCAGGTGGGCCGGGATCTGGGCCGGATCGGCCACCTCCATCACCGGCTGGCCAGCGTCGATCGCCACGATGGCGACCCGACGTCCGCGCTCGATCATCTCCGGGAGGCCCGGCAGAGCTTCGAGACCACGCAGGACGGCGAGTCGCTGGCCCGCGTCCTTTCGGCGCAGGGAGACGTGGAGAGCGAGCAGGGCAATGCCGACGGGGCGGTCCTGAGCTATCGCGAAGGACTGGCCTGGGCGCGCCGCTCCAGCGCTCCCGCGGTGGAGTGCGCCATTCTCCTCCGGCTGGCGGAGTTCTATCTCAAGAGCGATCGCTTTCACGAAGCCGAAGAGGAGCTGCGGCGGGCGGAGCAGACGGCCATCGCGCACACGCTGTCGCGCCGCCTGGTCCAGGCCTACACGATGATGGGGCGGCTGCGGGGCAAGCAGAAAGACGAGACCGGCTTCGTCTTCTTCGAGCAGGCCATCGAGCTGTGCCGGGTCACCGAGCGCGTGCCGTCGGTCGAAGGACGCGTGTACCGCGAGTACGGGACCTTCCGCTCCCTCATGGGTTCCCCCGAGGAAGCCCGCGCCTACTACGAAAAAGCCCGCGCCATCTTCGAGTCCCTGGGGGAGACGGGCGAGCTGGAGGGCGTCGAGGCCGAGCTGGAGCGCATCGCAGGCTAGCGGCTGGGGAGCATCGGCGCCGGCTGTTGCAGCACCTCCCGCACCTTGTCGATCAGGACGGGCGCGCCGAAGGGTTTCCGGAGGAAGGGGGCGGTGGCCGGTGAGACCCCGTGCTGCCGCAGGACCTCCTCGGAATACCCCGACATGAACAGCACCCGGAGCTTCCGGTGCAGCTGTCGGACCCGCCCATAAAGCTCCGCGCCACTCATTCCCCAGAGCAGGACATCGGAAATCAAGAGGTCGACCGGCCCCGGGTGAGCCCTCACCAGGGACAGGGCCTCCGTGCCCCCCGATGCGGTCAGCATGGTGTAGCCGCAGGCTTTGAGCGCCCGATCCACCATCCGCCGGATCTCCTCTTGATCTTCGACGACGAGGATGGTGCCGGTCTCGGGACTCGGGGCGAGGGCACCGGTCACAGCGGAACGATGTCGAAAGGCTGACTGACCGTGGTGGAGGAGCCGGCGGGGAGCTCCACGCCCAGGGTATATCCGACTCCCGACTGGTTGATGTGGAGGTCCGTGAACTCGGCCACGCCGGCGGTGGCGGAGACCGTGGTCGTGCCCAGGAGCGACGCGTCCTTCAGGACGCTGCCGTCATGCGCGAGCGAGACGGTGACCGTGCCGGTGTACTGGGTCACCGGATTGCCGAAGGCGTCCACCACGCTCACTTCCACGGCCGGCGTGATGGCGGCACCCGCCGTGGTGTTCGTCGGCTGTCCGGTGTAGGTGGCCGCGACCGGCGCGCCGGGGCTGATGTCGAACGCGGCGCTCGTCCCGTCGGCCAGGCCGTCGATGTGCGCCGTGATGGTGTAGCCGGTGGCCGCCCGGTCGACGCGCACGTCGCTGAACGTGGCGGTGCCCTGGACCGCGGTGACCGTGACGGTGCCGTGCAGCTGATCGCCGCTCGGATTGTTCGCCAGGGTCAACGTCACGCGGCCGTTGAAGACCGCGACGATCCCGCCCGTCGAATCCACCGCGGACACCTTCATGGCGGAGATCGGTGCGCCCGCCGTGGTGCCGGCGGGCTGGGTGACGAACACCAGTCGGGTCGCGTCTCCGAGCGTGACGGGCGTGGTGTCGACCAGCGCGCCGACCTTGCACGACGCGCACGTGGCCGTGATCGCGGTCACGAGG
>DATMOQ010000056.1:0-12484 GCA_035568195.1 Gemmatimonadales bacterium | reverse complement strand
CTTCGAGCCCTTCTTCACCACCAAAGCGCCGGGTCAGGGCACCGGCCTGGGCCTCGCGATGGTGCTGGGCTTGATGCGACAGCATGGTGGCGACGTCAGCGTCCTCTCCACACCCGGGCGCGGGGCGACGTTCACCCTCTGGTTCCCGCCCACCACCGATGTCCCTAAACCCGAGGCGACGGCGGCTTCCGCCGCGGGGATCGCCGGCTCAACGGCCGGAACGATTCTCCTGGCCGAAGACGAGCCGTCGGTTCGGAGGGTGGCCGAACAGGCGCTCGAAATGGCCGGGTACGTGGTGATGACCGCCGAGAACGGCAAGGACGCGCTCGAGATTCTTCGACAGCACCGGCGGGAGATCGATCTGGTGATCACCGACGTGATCATGCCGGTCATGGGGGGGCGGGAGCTGTTCGCGGCCGCACAGGCCGCCGGTTTCACCGAGATCACCTTCCTCTTCACCAGCGGCTACACGTCTCCGGGAGGGGCGGTTCATGACTTCCATCTCACGCCGGACATGCACTTCCTGCGCAAGCCGTGGACCCTGAACGAGCTCCTGGATCAGGTGGCGGCGCTGATGTTGGGCCGGCCGGTATCCCCGTCCTCCGACGACCCCGCCCCACCCGCCTCTAAGTCTCCAGGCCCCCCACCCACTGATCGATGGTGAGCACATCCGCCTGACGGACGAACACTTTCTCCGTCAGCACCCGGTGGACCTCGGCGTCCTGGTCCAGGCAGCCGTCCGACAGCACCGACAAGCGATAGTCCAGATCCGCCGCCTGCCGCAGGGTCGACAGCACTACGCCCGAGGTCGCCACTCCGCAAAGCACCAGCGTGTCGATATTCCCCGCCCGGAGTACCACGTCGAGGTCGCTCCCGGCGAAGGCGCTCACGCGCCGCTTGATCACGTGCACTTCTCCCGGCGCCGGCGCCACCGCGGGGTGCACCTCCGTGGACGGGTCGCCGGTCACGAAGCTCGTGTTCGCCGCGATGGACGTGAACATCTTGTTGCGCTGCGAGACCTCGGGGCGGCCCGCGCGAAATGACACGGTCACGTAGATGACCCGGATCCCGGACTTCCGCGCCGCCGCGATGCCCCGGTTCACCCGGGCGAGGTACTCCTCGGTGGTCGGGTAGCGGCCGAGGATCCCCGGCTGGAGGTCCATCACGAGCAAAGCCGTGCTTGCGTGCCCCACAAAACCCCCAATTGTTCGGGACCGGTGATCTCACCCATCCGAGCCGCGCACCCGCGGCGTACCTGTTTATACTACCGAACGGGTCTCAACGTTGAGGAATCCATGACTCTGCCGACATCACGCCGCGCGTTCCTTCTCACGTCGGGCGCCGCCCTCGCGGGCCTGGTCACCTGGCGCATCCGGGGTCCGGGGGCCGCGCTGGCCGCGACCGCCGGAGGCGCGCCGCGGCTCGTCACCATCGTCGAATTCTCGGATGGAGGGGACCGGAAGGGCACCGTCTCCGTGCCGATGGTCGAGAAGACCGACGCGGAATGGAAAGCGCTCCTGCCGCCCCTGTCGTACGAGGTCACGCGGCACGCCGATACCGAGACTCCCTTCACCGGGGCCCTCTTGAAGGTTCACGACCGGGGCGTCTTCCGCTGCATCTGCTGCGATACGGCGGTGTTCAGCTCGACCACCAAGTTCGAGTCAGGCACGGGCTGGCCCAGCTTCTGGACGCCGATCGCGAAAGAGAACGTGTCGGAGACGCGTGACCTGAGCTACGGCATGGACCGGACGGCGGTGGCCTGCAAGCGCTGCGACGCTCATCTGGGGCACGTCTTCGACGACGGCCCGCAGCCGACCGGGCTTCGCTATTGCATCAACTCGGTGGCGCTGAGGTTCGCGAAGGCGTAGGAGGTTTCCGCCCCCCGCCCCGTTACCCCGGGCTTACCCTATAAGGACAAGCGCCCGGGGTTAACGGAGGAGGCCCGCGAGCTTATCTCCCGTACAACGCCGTCAGCACCGCTTTCCCGACCTGATGCGCGTGGAGATTGAACCCCACGTACGCGGCGGTCGCCCCCGCCGGCACGTCGAGCTTGTCGATGTTCAACGCGTAGACGGTGATGAAATAATGATGCGCCTTGTCTCCCGGAGGCGGACAGGCGCCGCCAAAACCGGGGACGCCGAAGTCCGTGTTGCCCTGCACCGCGCCCGCGGGCAGGAGATTCTTCGCGGCGTCGCCCGCACCGGACGGAATCGAGTTCGTGGTCGCGGGAATGTTGTAGACCACCCAGTGCCACCAGCCCGAGCCGGTCGGCGCGTCGGGATCGTAGATCGTGATCGCGAAGCTCTTGGTGCCGACGGGAGCCCCGCTCCACGCCAGGGCGGGCGAGGTGTTCTGCCCCGTGCATCCCATGCCATTGAAGACCTGCGCGCTCTTCAGCGTCTTGCCCTGCTCCACGTCGGTGCTCGTGACTCGGAACTCCTGCGACGATAGACTCTGCGCCGCGCAGAGCCCGATAACGACGGCGGTGATGAATCGCATTGCTCGAAACCCCTTGAATTGATGTTCACCGAAGGTATGCCTCAGGAACCCTTATAATTGCAGGCCTTTTCGAAGTCTTGACACCTGACTACTACAACTGTAAATCTACGCCTGTAGATCAACCCGAGGCCTGAAATGCCCGACCGCCATCAGCTCACCGAGCTCCAGCTCGCCATCCTGCGGATCCTCTGGTCCAGGGGCGAGGCCACGGTACTCGACATCTGGGAAACCCTGCACGCCGAGCGGGGGCTGGCCCAGACCACCATTGCGACGATGCTGTCCAGGCTGGAACGCCGCGGCGTGCTCACCCGCCGGGCGCAGGCGCGCCAGTACCTCTACAAGGCCGCGGTCACCGAGTCCGAGGTCCAGCATTCGATGGTGGGCGAGCTGACCGAACGCCTGTTCGACGGCGACGTCACGGCCCTCATGCAGCACCTCCTGTCCGGCTCGGACGTCAGTCCCGGCGACCTGGCCAAGATCCGTGAAATGATCGCGCAGGCGGAACCGAGCACCCCGGAGACCAAATGAGCGCCTCCCCTTCGACCACGGTTTTCGCGTGGCTCCTGACCTACCTCATCCACAGCACCGTGCTCCTCGGCGCCGCGTGGGTGGTGACCCGCCGGAACCGCCTGCAACCCGCCGCTGCGGACTTGTTGTGGAAGGTGGCGCTCATTGCACCACTCATCACTGGAACCCTTCAATCTCGACTTGAGCTGCGCACACCGGCTGTCGTGAGCCTGCCGGCAACTGCGTCGGGAGCCGTACAGCCGTCCATTCCGACGCAGTCTCAGACTCCAATTCTCGAGATGTCGGATAAGGGTGGCGTCGCCAGTCCAACCACGGAGCGTACGGCTGCCGGCTCCCGGCTGCCGACGCTCACCACGCTCGCAGTGCTGCTGTGGGCGGTCGTGGCGCTGGGCACCTCGCTCTACTACGTGGCCCGTCGCCTCATCCTGGTCGGACGCCTCGCGGATCGCCGCGCCCTCGCCGGTGGGCCGCTGTCCGCCATGCTCACCGAGCTCAAGCGGGAGGTCGGACTGAATCGCCCCGTCCGGCTGACGATGGCCCGCACCATCTCGAGCCCCGTCGCACTGGGCGTCACCGAAATCTGTGTCCCCGAGCTCGCCCTCTCCGACCTGACCCCCGACCAGCAGCGCTCGATGCTCGCGCACGAGCTGGCGCACCTCGCCCGCCACGACTCGCTCTGGCTGGCGGGCGCTTCCCTGATCGAACGCTTCTTCTTCTTCCAGCCGCTGAACCGGCTCGCGCGCCGCGAGCTCGAGACGTCGGCGGAATTCCTCAGCGACGAGTGGGCCATGCGGAAGACCGGATCGGCAGTCGCGCTCGCGAAGTGTCTCGCCACCGTGGCGGAATGGATGCAAGCCTCGCCCCTCGGCGTCCCCGTCGCCGGGCTCGCCGAGCGGCGTTCGCTCCTGGTGTCGCGGATCTCGCGTCTCCTGGAAGTGAAACTGCCCTCCGCGCCCGCCTCCCGTCGGGGCTGGATGCTGGCCGCCGGTCTCGGCGTCGCGGTCACCATCGCCGCCGCACCGCACGTGACGCAGGGCGTGGCGACTCCGGACACGATTACGCCACCGTCGCACAGCGCGGCAAGAGGCACCCAGGGCCAGGACACGACTGTGGTCCCCGCCCTGATCGCCCGCCTCAAGGACGAGGACGCCGGAGTCCGCCGGGCCGCCGCGCAGTCGCTGGGCCGGCTCGGTGACCGCCGTGCGGTCCAGCCGTTGATCGACATCCTGACCGACTCCGACGCCGACGTGCGCCGCGCCTCCGTGGAGGCCCTGTCCGACCTCGAGGATCCCCGCGCCATCGCCCCGATTGCCGCCCTTCTCAAGGACCCGGACACCGACGTGAAGAAGGACGCGCTCAGCGCCCTGGGACACTTCGACCAGAAGATCCCCACCGCACCCGTGATCGATCTCCTGGACGATCCGAGCGCCGACGTCCGCCACGATGCGGTGGACCTGCTCGAGAACATGCATGACCGCGCCGCCGCGCCGGCCATCGCCAAGCTGATTCACGATCCCTCTTCCGACGTCCGCGAAGCGGTGATCAACGCGCTCGGGAACCTGGGCGATCAGAGCTCCGCGCCCGCGATCACCGCGGCGCTCGCCGACGGCAATGCCGATGTCCGCCAGCAGGCGCTCAACGCCATCGAGAACCTCCACGCGCCGCTGCCGGAGGCGACCTTGATCGGCCTGATGAAGGATCCGAACGGCGACGTCCGCCAGAAGGCGGCGCAGCTCGCCGGCCAGCGCTCGGTCGTGGCGGCCATCCCGGCGTTGCGGGCGCTCATCACCGATCCCAAGAAGGACGTCCGGGAGACTGCCACCGAGGCACTCGGCAACATCGCCGATCCGGCCGCGCGGGCCGCCCTGCAGGCCGCCCTCAATTCGCCTGATGCGAACGTCCGCCGCGCCGCCGCGGAGGCCCTGGGCCAGGGGCAGGACAGATGATCCGCCTCATCAGCGCAGCGTCGACGGCCTCCATCGCCCTCGCCGCCGGACTGTGGTTCGGCCCCGCCCTCACACCGGTGAGCGTGAACGGGGACCACGGCAGAACTGGCGCCGATTCGGCCCGCGTCG
The DNA here is from genome assembly GCA_035568195.1 of Gemmatimonadales bacterium. Taxonomy (GTDB): domain Bacteria; phylum Gemmatimonadota; class Gemmatimonadetes; order Gemmatimonadales; family GWC2-71-9; genus 40CM-2-70-7. The sequence continues at coordinate 7,382 of DATMOQ010000056.1, read as the reverse complement.
CCTCGTTCCTCACCGCGCTGGGACGCACGGACCCCGTGATCTGCGACATGATCGCCGATCAAATCGGCAACTTCTGGAACAGCGGCGACGGTACGCTGGGCCGCTTTGCCGACGATCCCGCGCTGGCACAGGGGCCGAAGGACTCCCTCTCCGGCAGTATCACGGACCCCCGTGCCGTGACGCTCTTGGTCGCTTCCTTGAGCGCCAACGACGCGTGCGTCCGGCGGGTCGCGGCCAAGCTCCTCGGCCGCAGTGCGGCGCCGAACGACGTGCTCCGGGAGCTCCTGACCAATCCGTCCGCGCGGATTCGCGAGGCCGCCGCCTACGCCGCGGGCGAGAACGACCGTCACGAGCTTCGGGGGCCGCTCGAGCACCTGCTCGGTGACTCGGGCGCCGGGCCGGCCGCCATGGCCGCCTGGGCGCTGGGCGAGCTGCAGGATCCGGCCTCGGAACGGGCGTTGATCGAAGCGGTCCACTCCGCCTCGGCCCGGGTCCGCCTCGCCGGGGTCTGGGCGCTGGGTGAGCTCCAGGACGCGGGTGCCGCGAAAGAAGTGGTGCCCATGCTCCGGGACGCGGATCCCGCCATGCGGGCTGTCGCGGCGGAAGCGCTGGGTGAGATGAAGAGCCCGCGGACCGGCGCCGCGCTGGTGGGCGCGCTGACCGATCGCGCCACTCCAGTACGGCTCGCCGCGGTGCGCGCGCTCTCCGATCTGCATGAGCGCTCGGCCATCCCGGCACTCGAGGGGATGGTGCTCAACGACCCCGATGCGGAGATCCGCCGCTCCGCCGCCGGCGCACTGGGCGAGCTGTCCGAGCCGCGTTCCCTCGATCCCCTGGTACGGGCGCTTTCCGATCGCGACCCTGACGTGCAGCGGCAGGCGGCGGAAGCGATCGGCAATCTGGAGGAGATCTCCAAGGCTCCCGCCGCCCTGGTCCGGGCGGCGGCCTCCCCGGATCTCGAGCTCCGCCGGCGGGCTACGCGGACGCTCGGCAAGATCGGGGATCCCGCCACGGCGCAGACGCTCGCCGACCGGCTGACGGACGACGACAAGGACGTCCGCTTGTCGGCCGTCGAGGGACTCGGTGAGATGAAGCTCCCGTCGACCGTCGCGAGTCTCACCCGCGCTTTGAACGACCGGGATCCGGAAGTGCGGCGGGCGGCGGCCGAGGCGCTGGGGAAGACGAGGGAGTAGGGACCGACACCTCTGCCCACCCCGGGCTTGCGCCCGGGGTCATGAAAACCCTTCCGCTTCTGGTGTACATGACCCCTGGCGCAAGCCAGGGGTTCACGGGAGGGAGTGACCCTTTCTAGAAATTTATCCCCTAAAAGGACAAGCCTGCCAAGAGCAGGAACGACCGGGTCTTGTAGCTCGAGGAGCTCGAGACGGTGCTGAGCTTGAGGTCGGTCAGCCCGTAGACATAGCGTCCCTCGAGACTGAGCCCCGGGTTCCCCAGCCGCACTCCCGCGCCGATCACGCCGGCGTACGTCGTCTTGGGCATGTCGCTCGGACAGGGGTTCGGCCCCGCGCTGCACTTCACCTGGAAAGACACCTGCGGCCCCGCGTAGGCGAAGGGCGCGAGCCCCGGGGTGGGCAGCGTGAATTTCACGTAGGCGGGGACGTCGATGTAGTCGATGCGCCGTGCGCTCGTGTCGCTCGAGCTTCCCACGCCGCGTTGTGCGTACAGCCCCTCGAGACTCAGGCTCAGCGGATCGCCGCCGAGGAGGGGCAGCGCCAGGCCGGCCGCGAAGCCGGTGCGGGTGCCAAGATTGCCCGGAAGCACTCCGCGGTTCGAGACGTCCCCGAAGGACGCGCCCGCCTTGAGGGTCATGCCGCTCTGCGCCAGGACCTGCGGGGCCGCGCCGAACGCGAGGGCGGCGAGCCCGAGGATCGTCCGTTTCATGAGTGATCTCCGGAAACAGGGTCTTCCTGCCCTACCCCATGTTGAGGGTTTTGGTGCCGGGACGTCCGCCCCGATTTCTGGTGACCGTCGTCACACCGGCTCCTTCATCTGTTAGTGACTCCGAAGAGGAACGTCAGCGGATCCTCGAGGCGCGCGCGCCACGACGCTTCGTTGTGCGTCGCGGCCGGATACGCGCGAACCACGAAGTCCCGCCCTTCCACCAGTCCCTGTGACTGGAGCCAGGCGCGGGCCGCGGCGTAGGTCGGTCCGTACGCAGAGTCGAGTCCCAGCGTACCGCGGTCGAACCAGTACCGAGCGCCCTTCGGGGCCTTGAGGCCCGCCGCGATGTCGCGAAGGAGATAGGGCGTCGTGTCCGGGTTGGCATCGCTCGACCCGGCGGGAAACACCTGCTTCGCGACCGCGGGTGACAGGGGGAAATGCGTGGACATGCAGCCGCAGCTGCCGAACGCCTCCGGGTGGTGCGTCACCAGATAGAAGGAAAGGAGGCCGCCCATCGACGAGCCCATGTGTGCGGTGTGCTCGGGCCCGGTGAGCGTCCGGAACTCCCGGTTGACGCGCGGCATCAGCTCCTCGATCAAGAACCGCGCGTACTGGGGCGCGTCGTGCCACGGCGAGTACTCCGGGAAGCGCTGGGGCGAGTTCCACACCCCGACCACGATGATCGGCGGGATGACACCACGCTGCACGAGATCGGTGACCGCGCTGTCGACGCCCCACGTCTGCCCGCCGTACGACAGCCGCCGATCGAAAAGATTCTGGCCGTCCGACATATAGAGGACCGGGTACCGCCGCGTCGTGTCCGTGTCGTAACCGGGTGGAACCCAGATCTCGACGTGGCGGGTGGGGCCCAGGAACGCCGAATGGACGTCGGTCCAATAGAAGAGGCGCCCCTTGAGCACCGCACCGGCCGGGTCCGCGATGTAGTCCCGCTGATCCTTCTTGAACTGGAGCACCTCGTCCACGACCTCCGTGTCCCGGGAGACCACGAGGCGGTGATTCGGAGGAACCACTCCTGGGTCGGCGCCGATCGCTTCCCGGTCCCAGGCGCCGAGGGTGTACTTGTATTCGAACGTGGTGCCGGCGGGGATGGTGAAGCGCGTGCTCCGCTCCGGCCCCGTGCCCTCCAGGAGCCTGCCGTCGGCGTGCCACGGCCCCAGCTCGGCCAGGCTTCCGCCGATGTAGACGGGCCCGGTGCCGGCTGGCACTCGCACCCGGATTGAAACGGTGCAGCAGGCCCCCGTCGCCCGGGGAGTCACAGACAGAAGGAAGAGCGGAGCGAGGAGCAGCCTGACCATCGAGCCTCCCGGAAAAGCGCCTGAACTGCGCTGCCAGTGAAGGAATCTTCGCGTTGAAAATGGGCGGCTCTTACCCCGCCTTCCACATACTGTTCGGGCGCGTTGACAGAGCGTTACACGCGCGTTACTTCATCCCCGCTCTCGGGACCCGGACATAGCCGGGTCAGAGACGGGCCCTTCACGGCTTCGAGGAGATGGGTATGAAACCTGTACCGTTCATCGCGGGCGCGCTCCTGACAATAGCTGGACTCGCCCCCCTTTCCGCCCAACAGTCTACCGGTGCGGTGCGCGGCCGCGTCACAGCGAACGACGCGACACACGGACCGGTGGCCGGGGCCACAGTGTCCGTCGGCAGCCGCCACACGCTGACCGGGAGCGACGGCAACTATCTGCTCACCGGCGTTCCGGCGGGCACGGACTCCGTACGCGCGCGGGTCATCGGCTATGCGCCGCAGGTTAGAGGATTCACGCTCGCGGGCGGCGACACCGCCACGGTGGATTTCATCCTCGAACCGCAGGCGGTCAGCCTTGCCGCCGTGGTCGTGCAGGCCTTTCACACCGAAAAGGCCGGCAACCTCACCAACTCCTCGAAGCAAGTGGGATCGGCCGACTTCAACCCCGGCGCCGTGGTGACTCCGCAGAGTCTGATCGAAGACAAGGTCCCGGGCGTCCAGGTCGTGGACAACAATCAGCCCGGTGGCGGCGTCTCCATCCGCATCCGCGGGGCGGCTTCGATCAACGCCAATGCCGATCCTCTGTACGTCGTGAACGGTGTGCCCCTCGGCGGCGGCTCCGGGTCCGGCCTGTTTGTCGGGAACGGCGGGAATGACCCGCTGAATTTCCTCAATCCGAATGACATCGAGAGCATCACCATCCTGAAGGACGCCGCCGCCACCGCGATGTACGGCGCCAACGCGTCCAACGGAGTGGTCCTGATCACGACGAAGTCGGGCAGCGGAAGGGGCGCAGTGGAGTACGGCGGCTCCTTCTCCTCTTCGTCCGTCACCCGCCTGCCGTCCATCTTGAGCACCGCCCAGTTCCGCGCCGCCGTCGCGCAATATGACTCGGCCGGCCTGGCGCAGCTCGGCACCTCGAACACGGATTGGCTGAGTCTGGTCACCCGCACCGGCACCAGCCAGGATCACAACGTCTCGCTCGCGGGCGCAGGAACGTCGAACACCTACCGGCTGTCGCTGGGATACACGGACCAGAACGGCATTCTCCAGGGGTCGGCCACCCAGCGTCTGTCGCTGGGCGTCAACTATGACCAGCGTCTGTACGGTGATCGCCTCGAGCTCAAGACCAACCTCCAGGGGGCGCGCACCTACGACCTGTTTCAGCCCGGCGGCGTGCTCGGTGCCGCAACGCAGATGGGACCCACGCAGCCGGTGTTCGACGCCACGTCGCCGACCGGCTACTACAATTGGCCGGGGGGCGCGTTGACCTCCTCGGACAACCCGCTCGAGACACTGAACAACGCGCTGGATCACACGACGACGTACCGCAGCCTGGGGAATCTCCAGGCCCGGTATGACTTCTCGAACTTCGACGCCCTGCGCGGTGTCACCGCCACGGTGAACCTCGGGTACGACATCACCTCCGCCGATCGAGTCACGTTTTACGCGAACAACATTCACAACCAGACCAAGAACGGCAGTGACGGGTTCTTCGGCGAACTCCAGCCGACCCAGGCGAACGGGCACCTCGACGCATACCTGGAATACCAGCCGACCTGGAGCGCCGGACCCGGCACCCTCGACTTCCAGGGCGGGTACTCGTATTCACAGTCGCACTCGCGGACCGCGAACCTGAGCGCCAACCAGCTGGCCACCAACCTCCTGACCGACGCCGGAATTCCGCAGACGGCGACGCCCCCCATCCCCTCGGTGTTCGTTGCGGACGCCAAGGTGATCGGGTTCTTCGGGCGGGCCGGCTACAACATCAACGACAAGTACCTCTTGTCGGCCAGCCTCCGGCGGGACGGCTCGTCCCGGTTCGGCCCCGGGAATCAGTGGGGCACCTTCCCCGGCGTGTCGGCCGGGTGGCGCATCTCGCAGGAGCCCTTCATGCAGAGCATCGGGGCTATCACGGACCTGAAGCTCCGCGCGTCGTGGGGCAAGACGGGCAATCAGTCGTTCGGCGACTACCTCTTCGTCCCGAGCTACTCGCCCTGCAGCTCGAACGCCGAGGCCCAGTTCGGGAACTCGTTCATCTGTCCCTTCCGTCCCAGCGCCGTGGACCCGAACCTCAAGTGGGAGTCCACCGCCAGCACGGACCTGGGTGCTGACTTCAGCCTCCTGGGCTCGCGCGTCAACGGCTCGATCGACTGGTACAACAAGCGCACGGACGATCTGCTCTTCAACGTGCCCGTCGCCGCCGGCTCCAACCTGTCGAATTTCGTGCTGACGAACATCGGCTCGATGAAGAACACCGGATTCGAGCTCGACCTGTCGACCCGGATCCTCGATGCGGCGCCGAACGGCGGCCTGTCGTGGACCACCAGCTTCAACATGTCCCACAACACCAACGAGCTGCTGACCATCAACCCCAACGCCCCCGGTGTGAGCAGCCAGATTCTCACCGGCGGCATTTCGGGTGGCGTGGGCAGCACCGTGCAGGTGCTCGAGCCGGGCCAGCCTATCAATTCGTTCTACGTGTGCCAGCAGGTGTACAGCGGCGGGAAGCCCGTCGAGGGTGAGTACAAGACCCTTGCCGGCGCCGACACCACCGGCTGCGCGCGGGGGACCAACACGGTTGCGGAGCACGATCCTTCGCCCAAGTGGATGTTCGGACTCTCGAACACGATGACTTATCACAACTTCGATTTCAGCTTCACCCTGCGGGCCTGGCTCGGGAACTACGTGTACAACAACGTGGCTTCCGGCATTGGGGACTATCGCGAGCTGACCGACGGCGCAACCCCTTCCAACCTCAGCACTTCTGTGCTGGCGTCGGGGTTCAAGACGCAACAGCTGCTGTCGGACTTCTACGTCGAGAACGGGTCCTTCCTGCGGATGGATAACATCTCTATCGGGTATACCTTCCCGTGGCAGGGGCAGCGGCTTAGGGTGTATGGTGTGGTGCAGAACGCCTTCACAATTACCGGATACTCCGGGGTTGATCCCACCGCTGGACTCAACGGGATCGACAACAATATTTATCCCAGATCGCGTACGTTCACGGGAGGCTTCGATGTCCGGTTCTGAAACGAACCCCGTGCACCGTCCTTTCAGTCAGGGGAGCGGAAATATGCTGAGCACTCGAGTTAAGACGATCGGGATCGCCGCCGCACTGTCGCTGGTGGCGGCCGTGGGTTGCACCGACCCGACGGTGGCACCCGTGAGCTCGGTGACGGGCGCGAACTTCTTCAACGATCCCGCCTCGTATCAGTCGTTCCTCGCCAAGATCTACGTCGGCCTCGCGGTCGGCGGGCAGAACGGCGGCGACGGATCGACCGACATTCAAGGCATCGACGGCGGATTCTCGCAGTACATGCGGCTCTATTGGGAGCTGGAAGAGCTGCCCACTGACGAAGCCGTCATTGCCTGGGGCGACCAGACCCTGCCCGAGCTGAACACGCAGGGCTGGAATGCTTCCAACACCTTCGTCAACGCCATGTACTACCGGATCTTCTTCCAGGTGGGAATGGCGAACGAGTTCCTGCGGCAGACCACCGATGCGCAGCTCGCGGCACGCGGCGTGGGCGCGACGCTGAAGGCCCAGATCCAGACCTATCGGGCCGAGGCGCGGTTCCTGCGGGCCCTGTCGTACTGGCACGGCCTCGATCTGTTCGGCAGCATCCCGATGGTGACCGAGAACGACGCCATCGGCGCCGCGGCGCCCAAGCAGGCGACGCGGACCGAGCTCTACAACTACGTCGTGAGTGAGCTGACCGCGATCAAGAGCCAGCTTCCGGTGCCCAGCGCCGCCGTGTATGGCCGCGCGACGCAGCCCGCCGCCGACATGCTGCTCGCCGAGCTGTATTTGAACGCGGGCGTGTACACCGGAACGCCGAATTACGCGGGCGCTTTGACCGAGGCCTCGGCGGTGATCGCAGGCTCATACGCGCTGTCGCCGAATTACTTCTACAATTTCGACGCCGACAACAACACCTCGCCCGAGCTGGTCTTCTCGGTTCCCGAGGACGGCATCCACACGCAGACC
>DATMOQ010000055.1:0-3598 GCA_035568195.1 Gemmatimonadales bacterium | reverse complement strand
GCCGAGCCCCGCCCCTTCGCCTTCGCGGCCGGCGCTCTCCCCGCGGTAGAACCGTTCGAAGACGTGGGGCAGCTGGTCCGCGGGAATGCCGACTCCGGTATCCACCACGCGGACCGTCGGAGCGCCATTCTCGAGGCCGGCGTCGATGCGCACGCGCCCGCCCGCGGGCGTGAACTTGATCGCGTTGTCGAGCAGGATCCGCAACAGCTGCCGCAGGGGCACCGGATCGCCGCGCACGGCGCACTCCTCGAACGCGCCCACCGCCACCGTCACTCCCCGCCGCTCGGCGAGTGGATGGAGATCGTTCACGGTGTCGGCGGCCAGATCGTCAAGGAACACGCGTTCCTGCGCGAGTGGTCGTTCTCCCGCGTCGGCGCGCGCCAGGGTGAGCAGGTCGCCGACGATCGCGCCGATCCGTCCGGCCTCGCGAGCCACCGCCTCCAGCAGCGCTCCGTCCCGCGCGGGGTCGCGGGGCTGGGCGAGCGCCAGGTCCGCCCGGGTCCGCAGGATCGTGACCGGCGTGCGCAGCTCGTGGGCCGCGTCGGCCATGAAGCGGCGCATCCGATCCATCGACCGTTCGATGGGCGACGTGGACTGCCGCACCAGAAACCATCCCCCCGCGGCCACCAGCGCCAGGGCGGCCAGCGCTCCGGCGGCCAGGTTCTCGATAAGCGAAGCGTATTGATCCTCCAGCTCGACGCGATCGGCGATCGCGATGGCGACGTATGGCGTGCCCGACCCTCCGACGAACCGCTCGGCGTGGAGGCGGGTGCGTTGATCGCGAGAGGGGTGGAGGTTGCGATCGATCGTGCCGGATCGCGCCGCATCGCGGGCCGCGGCCTGAATGGCGGGCGGCACCGCCGCCGGGATGATGGGCGCGCCGGTGGAGTCGAAGAAGTAGAGAGTCCGGTCGGGGATGTGCAGCTCTTCCACGGCGTCGGCGACCGGCCCCCGCGCCTGGGCGCGTTCCACCTCGCGGACACGCGCCGCCCGCTCCAGGGCCTGCGTGGCCGCGGCCAGGGAAAGGTCGAGCTGACGGGAGATCTGCCGGCGAATGGCCTGGAAGAGTCCCAGCCCCAGCACCAGGAGGATGAGCGTGAGCACTCCGGCGTACCAGAGCGTGAGCTGCAGCCGCAACCGGGTGAGCGGCTTCATCCCAGCCGGTATCCGGCGCCGCGGACCGTCGCGATCAGCTTGGAGCCGAACGGATCATCGATCTTGGCGCGGAGCCGGCGGATCAGGACGTCCAGCACGTTGGCGAAGGGGTCGTGGTTGTCGTCCCAGACGTGCGCGGTGATCGCGGCGCGGTCCACCACGGCGCCGGCGTGCAGCACGAACAGCTCGAGGAGCGCGAATTCCTTGACCGTGAGCGTGATGGGGCGTCCGGCGCGGGTGACGGTGCGCGCGGACAGGTCGACGGTCAGGTCGGCGATCTTGTGGACCGCGGGGGCGACCGACGGGCGCCGGCGCGCGAGCGCCTTGATTCGCGCCACCAGCTCGCGGAAGTCGAAGGGCTTGGTGAGATAGTCGTCGGCACCCGCTTCCAGTCCGCGGACCCGGTCGTCCACGGCGTCCAGCGCCGTGAGCATCAGCACCGGAGCCGCGACGCCCTCTTCGCGCAGGCGGCGACAGAGGTCGAATCCCGTGCCGCCGGGAAGCCGGACGTCGAGGATCACGACGTCGAAGTCCGTGCCCCGCCCGCGCTCGAGCCCCTCCGCGAATGTCGAGGCCAGGGCCGGATCGATGCGCTGCTCCCGCAATCCCTCGCGCAGGAGCGCGGCGAGCTCCGGATCGTCTTCGACAATGAGCACGCGCATGCGGCGAATCTAATGTCGGCGCGGGGCTCCGTCCCCCCGGCCGTCAGGTAGCCGTCAGATGGCGGCGAACGCCCGCCGGACCGCCGCGGCGGTGCGGTCCAGCTCCTCCGGTCCGTGGGCGGCGGAGACGAAGGCGGCCTCGAATTGCGAGGGGACCCAGTAGACCCCATCCGACAGGAGGCTGCGGAAGAACACCCCGAACCGCGCGACATCCGCAACGCGGGCTTCGGCCCAGCTCCAGACCGGGCGCTCGGAGAAGAACATGGTGAGCATGGCCCCCACCCGGTTGATGACACAGGGCACCCGGACCGCGCCGGCGGCCTCCAGGAGCCGGGTCTCGAGTGTCGCGGTCGCGGCCGCGATGGATTGCCAGACCCCGGGGCGGGCCAGCTCGGTGAGCGTCGCGATGCCGGCGGCCATGGCCAGCGGATTGCCGGAGAGCGTCCCCGCCTGGTACACCGGCCCCGCGGGCGCCACGAGCTCCATGATGTCCCGCCTCCCGCCGTACGCACCCACCGGCAGGCCGCCACCGATGATTTTGCCAAGGGTGGTGAGATCCGGCGTCACGCCGGTCATTCCCTGCACCCCCCCGGGATGGGCACGAAAGCCGGTCATCACCTCGTCGAAGATCAGGAGGGCGCCCTGGGCTCTGGTCACGGCGCGCAGCCCTTCGAGGAATCCGGGTCGGGGCGGCACGACCCCCATATTGCCCGCGACCGGCTCCACGATGACGGCGGCGATGGCCCCGCGCTGCTCGTCGAACAGCCGCTCGACCGCGGCGAGATCATTGAATGGGGCCACGAGCGTCTCAGCCGCCGTGGCTGCCGTCACGCCCGGCGAATCCGGCAGCCCCAGTGTGGCCACGCCGGATCCCGCCCGCACCAGCAGGCCGTCCGCGTGCCCGTGGTAGCACCCTTCGAACTTGAGGATGCGGGAGCGCCCCGTGAACGCGCGCGCCAGCCGCACGGCGCTCATCACCGCCTCGGTGCCCGAGTTTACAAAGCGCATCCGCTCGATGGCCGGCATGCGCTCCTGGATCAGCCGCGCGAGCTCGATCTCGCGCGGCGTCGGCGCACCGAAGCTCGTGCCTTCCAGGGCCGCGGCTTGCACGGCGCGCACCACCACGGGGTGCGCGTGGCCCAGAATCAGCGGCCCCCACGAGAGGACGTAGTCGATGAACGTGCGGCCGTCGGCGTCCTCGACCGTGGCCCCGCGACCGCGCGTCAGGAACAGCGGGTTGCCCCCGACGGCCCGAAAGGCGCGCACGGGCGAATTCACACCGCCGGGAAAGAGGCCTTGCGCCTCCTCGAAGAGCGCCGCCGACCGCGACGTGGTCATCGAGCGGCCCGGAGCCTCCGCAATGCCTCGTCCGCGGCGCTCCACCCGGAGGTGATGCAGTCCGGAATGCCGACACCCTGATACGAGGCCCCCGCGACTTGGAGGCCGGGGATTTCGCGAAGCGTGGCGGCGATGTTCTCCAGGCGATCGAGATGACCCAGGACGTACTGCGGCAGGCCCTGCGGCCACCGGAAGACCTGCGTCCATGCTGGTTCGGCCTCAACCCCGGACACGTGCGCCAGCTCGCGGCGGGCGGTGGCAACGAGCGTGGCGTCGGGCTGGTCGACCCAGCTTTCGTCCCCGGAGCGGCCGAGGAATACTCGCACCAGCGCGGCGCCGTCGGGCGCCCGCCCGCGGAACTTGTTGGACACCCAGGTCACGGCCACGACCGGCCCGCCTTCGGCACGGGGGCACACATACCCGGACCCCTCGAGCGTCGGGAG
>DATMOQ010000054.1:0-6013 GCA_035568195.1 Gemmatimonadales bacterium | reverse complement strand
ACGGCCAGCTATGCGCCGGACTGGGATCTGAAGGTGACGTCGCTGGCGGAAGACGGGACGCGCAACGTGCGGTCGGGGCTCCTGCTGCTCCTCGGCGCCGTGGGCCTGGTGCTGCTCATCGCCTGCGCCAACGTGGCCAATCTTCAACTGGCCCGGACCGCGGCCCGCGCCCGGGATGTCGCCGTGCGGGTCGCCCTGGGCGCCTCGCCCCGCCGGCTGATCCGCCTGCTGCTGACCGAGAGCCTGGCGCTGGCCCTGGCGGGCGGCGCGCTGGGGATCCTGCTGGCGATCTGGGGCGTTCCGGCACTCCTCGCCTTGAACGGCGGCAATCTGCCGGCCACGGCGCACATCTCGGTGAGTCTCCCGGTGCTCGGCTTTGCGCTCGTCGTGTCTCTGGGCACCGGCCTCCTCTTCGGTCTGGCGCCCGCGCTGCAGATGGCGCGGACCGACCTGCACGAGACGCTGAAGGAGGGCGGACGCGGCGCGGTGAGCCAGCGCGGAAGCCTGGCCCTCCGGCGCGGTCTGGTGGTGTCCACCGTCGCGGTGGCCCTCACGCTGCTCCTGGGCGCCGGCCTGTTGATCCGGAGCTTCGCGCAGCTGGCGGGTGTGGATCCGGGGTTTCGGCCCGATCACCTGCTCACGTTCAACATGTCGCTCCCGCAGGCCAAGTATCCCAACGACACGGTTCAGATCGCGGCCTTCAACCGCGTGGTGAGCGCGATCGCGGCCGCGCCGGGCATCGTGAATGCCGGAGCCACGTCCAACATCCCGTTCGGCGGGAACTGGTCCACCTCGAGTTTCAACGTCGAGGGCTACCAGGTTCCGGCCAACGCGCCGGGTCCGTGGGGGGACGTCCGTACGGTCACGCCGGAGTACCTCCACACCATGCGCGCGCCCCTCGTGTCGGGACGACAGTTCACGCTCGACGACCGGGCCTCCAGCCCCGCCGTCTGCATGGTGGACCAGGAAATGGCGAATCGCTACTGGCCACACACGGATCCGGTGGGCAAGCGGATCACGTTCTCGAGTCTCACCGCCCCAAACATTCAGTGGATTCAGGTCGTGGGTGTGGTCGGGCATCTCGCGCACGAGGGTCTCGACGCCCAGAAGCGCGTCCAGCTCTACCTGCCACTGGCGCAGAACGGCCGGCAGTTCATGGGCTTCACGGTCCGGACCGTGAGCGATCCCCTGGCCGCAGTGGCGACGATCCGGGCGGCGGTCGGCTCCGTGGATGCCGAGCTGCCGCTGGCGGGTGTGGCGACGATGGACTCTCTGATCGACTCGTCGCTCGGTTCCCGCCGGTTCGCGATGCTCCTGCTGGGCGGGTTCGCCGCGCTGGCGCTGGTCCTCGCCTCGGTCGGGCTCTACGGCGTCATGAGCTACACGGTCACGCAGCGCGCCCGGGAAATGGGCGTGCGGCTGGCGCTGGGCGCCGCCACCGGGGACGTGCTGGGGCTGGTGCTGCGCCAGGGCGTGAATCTGACGCTGGTGGGAGTGGGCATCGGGCTCGCGGCCGCGCTCGCCCTCACGCGGGTGATGAAGACCATGCTCTTCGGCGTCGGGGCCACCGACCCGATCACGTTCATCACGATCCCGCTGGTGCTGTTGGCCGTCGCGTTGCTCGCGACCTACCTCCCGGCCCGCCGGGCCACGCGGACGGACCCGATCGTCGCGTTGAGGGCGGAGTGAACCGTATGGAAACGGTCTTCCAGGACTTCCGGTACGCGCTCCGCCAGCTCCGCACCCACCCCGGGTTTGCGGTCGCGGTCGTCCTCACCCTGGCGCTGGGCATCGGCGCCAACACCGCCGTGTTCAGCGTGGTGAACGGCGTGCTGCTCCGGCCCCTGCCCTATTCCCACCCGGATCGGCTGGTCGCGGTGTTCGAGACCAACCCGCGGGAGCGAATCGATCAGTACCAGGTTTCCCTGCCGACGTTCGCCGATTTCCGTGCGGAGAGTCGATCGTTTCAGTCCCTCGCCGGATACGCTCGCGGCATCGCCACCGTGTCGGGGACCGACCAGCCCCTGCGAGCACCCGTGCTCTATGTGGTCGGAGACCTGTTCGGGGCCCTCGAAGCACGGGCCGGACTGGGGAGGCCCTTGAGTGCCACCGATGCGGTCGCTGGATCCGAGCCCGTGACGGTAGTCAGTCACCATTTCTGGACGACCCAGCTGGGCGCGCGCACCGACGCCATCGGCGCCTCGCTGACCATCGACGGTGCGAACTACCGTCTCGTGGGCGTGATGCCCCCGGGCTTCGGATTCCCGGACCCCGACATCGAGCTCTGGGTGGCGTGGCCACCCGCTCCCTTCATGATGAATCGAGCCGTTCACCTTTTCACGGTCGTGGGACGATTGCAGCCCCACGCCACCGTGGACCAAGCCCGCGCCGAGGTCGTCTCAATCGGCGCGCGCATTCAAGCCGCGAACCCGGGCGCCGATCCGGGGCATGGCGCCGGAGTGATCCCGTTACGGGACCAGCTTGTCGGGGACACGCGGCCGGCACTGCTCGCGCTGCTCGCCGCAGTCGGCATGGTGCTGCTCATCGCCTGCGGCAATGTGGCGGGGCTGGTCGTCGCCCGCTCCTGGCCCCGCCGCCGCGAAATGGCGATCCGGGCAGCGCTGGGGGCCGGCCGTGGACGGCTGGCGCGGCAGGTGCTTACCGAGTCGCTGGTACTCGCGCTGCTCGGTGGAGGCGCGGGCATGCTCCTGGCCGCGTGGGCGGTCCAGGGCCTGCGCGCCGGTCTACCGTTCGCCCTCGCACGTGCCTCGGAGGTCGAGGTCGACATCCCCGTCCTCGTGGCGACGCTCGCCATCTCCGCGCTGTGCGGAATCGGTGTCGGTCTGTGGCCGGCGTTACGGGTCCCGGTCTCCCGGATTGAAGGCGTGCTCCGCGCGTCCTCAGGGACGGCTCGGAGCACCCGCGGAGGCCTGGTGGTGGCAGAGGTCGCGCTGTCACTGGTCCTGCTCGTCGGTGCTGGCCTCTTCGTGCGCAGCTACTGGTCGCTGCGGCACACCGACCTCGGGTTCCGGGCCGACCACCTCCTGTTCTTCACCACGTCCCTTCCCCAGGACGCGTACCCGACCCCGGAGCGCGTGGTCGCCTACTATCGCGCGCTGCCGGGAGTGTTGCGGGCACTCCCGGGTGTCGAGGACGCGAGCGCCAGCAGTGCTTTGCCCGTCAGCGGCGGAGATGGAACGGGAGAGGTCACCATCGAGGGGCGCACCATGGCCCCCGGGACCGTCCCCGCCGCCAGCTATCGTCGCGTCCTCCCCGGATACTTCCACGCCATGGGAGTCCCTCTCATTCGAGGTCGCGACTTCGCCGCCACCGACATCGGCGCTGACCCAAAGGTGGTCATCATCAGCGCCGCCATGGCGAATCGCCTCTGGCCCGCACAGGACCCGCTGGGGCGCCGGATCAAGGTCGGCGTAGCGGCCACGGAGCCGTGGCTCACCGTCGTCGGCGTGGTGGGTGACGTGAAAAACATCGGGCTCGCCGCCGACGCCGGCTTCGCCACCTACGAGCCACATCCCCAGCGCCCCTGGACTACGATGCGCGTGGTGGTCCGTACAGCAGGAGACCCTCTGGCGCTCGGCGCCGCCGTGCGATCGAAGCTCCGAGCCCTCGATTCTCGAGTGCTGGTTTTCGACATGGGTACCATGGACGCGCGGGTGGAAGCGTCCATCGCCGCACGACGCTTTGGGACCCTGGCAATCGCCGGGTTCGCCGTGGCCGCGCTCTTGTTGGCCATCATCGGGCTCTACGGCCTCCTGGCGCAGCTCGTCGCCTTCCGGCAGCGCGAGTTTGGTGTCCGGCTGGCCCTGGGCGCCAGCAGCGCCGACATCCTGGTGAGTGTCGCCGGGAACGGCCTGAGGCTGGTCGCCATCGGTATGGGCGTGGGGTTGGGAGCCGCCGTCGCCGTCACCCGAACCATCCAGCATCTCCTGTTTGGAGTCGAATCCCGGGACCTCGCGTCATATGCGGGCGTCTCTACCCTTTTTCTCGCCGTCGCGCTGTTTGCGTGCTGGTGGCCGGCGAGGCGCGCCACGAGGATCGACCCCCTGACCTCGCTCCGGAGCGAATAATGGATTCGATCTTCCCCGACACCTTTGGACCGTGCTGAGCATCTAGTCAGCAACCCGCACAAGGACTGTTGATGGACACGCTGCTGCAGGACCTTCGGTACGCCGTCCGATCCCTGGCCAAAGCGCCCGGGTTCGCCGCCATCGCCATCCTCACCCTGGCGATCGGAATCGGCGCCAACACGGCCATCTTCAGCGCCGTCGACACGGTGCTGCTCAAGCCCCTGCCGTTTCCGGCCTCGGAGCGCCTGGTCCAGATCAACACAGCCGCCATGCAGAACGCCAAGTTCGGCATTTCGTATCCCGATCTGCTGGACCTGCGCGGCTTGACGCCCGTGTTCTCGGGCGTGGGCGCTTCCACGTCGCAGCGCTACAACCTGACCGGCGCGGGTGATCCGCTCGAGGTGCAGGCGGCCTCCATTACCGCGGACCTCTTCCCCGTCCTGGGCGTGTCGCCGGAGGTCGGGCGGTTGTTCGCACCGTCCGACGAGCACGCGCCGGTGGCGATGATTTCACACGGGCTCTGGGTCACGAGCTTCGGCTCGGACCGGGGAATCGTCGGGAAGCCCATCGCGCTGGACGGCAAGAGCTACACCGTGATCGGCGTGATGCCCGCGGGATTCCACTTCCCCGACGACGACATTCGGGTGTGGACGCCCATCGGTGACGCGCTCGCACAGAATCCCGGGGCCGAGACGAGCCGGGACTTGCACTTCTTCACCGCGGTCGCCCGCCTCGCGTCGGGGGCCACGTACGCGCAGGCCGTTTCCGCGTTGGACGTCCTGAGCGCCCGCATCAACGCCGAGGATTCCGCGTCCAATGCGGGGGGCACCGGTGGCGGCCGCCGGCAGATGATCGGGATCTCGATCAACGGCGGCGGAACGCCCCCGGGAGCGCCCAACGGCGGTCAGCGCGCCGCCATCCTCAACAACACCCTCGCCGCGACCCCGCTGCATGAGGTCGCTATCGGCGACACCCGACGGCCCCTCTTCATTCTGTTCGGCGCGGTGGCCCTGGTGCTCCTCATCGCCTGCGCCAACGCCGCCAACCTCCTCCTGGCTCGCGCCACCGCCCGCCGGCGGGAGATGGCGCTGCGGCAGGCGCTGGGGGCCGGGCGCGGCCGGCTGGTACGCCAGCTGCTCACCGAGAGCATTCTCCTGGCAGTCGCGGCGGGCGCGGTGGGGTCACTGCTCGCGCTCTGGGGCATTCGGGCCCTGGTCGCGATCTGGCCCCGCGCGCTCCCCGGCGGCGCCGACATCGTGGTGGACGGGCGGATCCTGCTGTTCACGTTCGGACTCGCCATCGCGACCGGTCTCGCCTTCGGCCTGATTCCGGCCTGGCGCGCGTCGGCGCCGGGGATCGAAGAAACGCTGCGCGAGGAGTCCGCCGGGACCACCGGCTCCCACCGCCGGCGCCTGCAGGGGGGCCTCGTCATCGGCGAGATCACCGTGGCCCTGGTGCTCCTGGTCGGGGCCGGCCTCCTGGTCCGCAGCTTCATCCGGTTGTCCAGCGTGAACCCCGGCTTCGACACCCACGACCTGCTGGCCGCGCGAGTCCGCCTCACGCCCACGCGCTACAACCAGGGACCGGCGCAGGCGCAGTTCTTCGACCAGATGTTGACGTCGCTGGCCGCCCGTCCCGGCATCCAGTCGGCGAGTATCGCGGGCACACTCCCGCTTTCGGGGTCGTTCCGGATGCTCATGTTCGATCCCCGGACCATCAAGCCCGACTATCCCCAGCCCTTCATGGTGCTGGGCTCGTTCGTGGTGTCCCCCGACTACTTCGCGGCGTTTCGCATTCCCATTCGCCGGGGTCGGGCGTTCACGGCCGACGACCGCGCGGGCGCGCCGGCGGTGGCGATCGTCAATCGCGCGACGGTCAAGGAGCTCTGGCCCGATCAGGATCCGCTCGGCAAGCAGATCACGTTG
>DATMOQ010000053.1:0-7647 GCA_035568195.1 Gemmatimonadales bacterium | reverse complement strand
CGGCGTGGCGATATGCGTGGTGCTGGCGTGTGGGGGGGGATCCCCTAAGTCCATCACGGGTGGGGGCGGGGGTGGTGGCGGCAACGTGAAGGCAGTGCTCGAGGAGAACTTCTCCGAGTATTCGAGCACTACCAACATGCTGGCGGATCCCCGGGGGATCTACTCGACGGGGGAGGATGCGGCCACCACGCAAATGGTATTGGACCAGACTGTCGGGTACGATTCCTCCACGCAGTCCATGCGTTTCGACTATCCGGATCGGACTGGAGAAGGCGGAAGCGGCACGACGGGACGGTGCACCGACTACACCATCGGTCGGAACATCAATTTCCCGTCGAACCTGACCGAAGTGTGGATCGAGACCGTCGTGAAGTTTCAGAGCGGCTTCGCGACCGTGGCGCCCTCGGCGTGGGGCTGCACCTCCGCGGCCGCTTACAAGATGGTGTTCGGGCGTACGCCGACCGGCCGGTTCAACCTGGTGCTCGGCATCTTCGGCAGCGACTACACGTTCGGGTGGCCGACCAACCAGGAGCCGTCGGACGACCCGATGCCATTCTCGCCGTTCGATGGCCAGTGGCACGTCTACCGGATGCACTTCAAGGTATCGACACCCGCGGGGTCCAGCACATCCAACGCCGCCTGCGAGCTCTGGGTCGACGGCGTCGCAGTGAAGTCCTATACGAGCATCGTCGAGACCAATGCCTATCTTTATGGAGTTGCGGTGGGGCGGAACATGAACCAGGGGCCGGGACAGGCCCAATCCATGTGGTGGGGCAGGGTGACCATCTGGGACCAGGACCCGCAGTGGTGAGGGCGGACCGACTCACGAACCCCGAGCTGGGCCGGAGCTCCGGTCCGTGACGGTTACGCGTTCGTCGGCGCCGTTGGCGGTGGGGGGAACCGCATCCCGTCCGACGCGGTGGGACCCGTTCCTGATGGCGCTGTCGACGGTCGTCCTCACCAGCGTGTGGCGTATCCAGGATCTCTTCCCCATCCTTGGCACCATACAGCTTCCGACGCTCGCGGCGGTTGCGACGCTGGCGCTGTTTGTGATCGACCGTGATCCGCGGCGGAAACTGAACCGCCTGAACCATCCGGTCGTGAAGCTGGCCGTGGCGATCTTTGCGCTCACCTTCCTTTCGGTGCCGGGCGGCGTCTACCCCGGGTTCAGCCTCAGTTTCATTCTGAAGGACTTCAGTAAGACCTTCGTGCTGCTGATCATGGTCGCCGCCGGACTTCGGGACCGGCAAGACATCGAACGGCTGATGTCGGTGACCCTCTTCGGCGCGGTCGTTTATGCCCTTATCGTGATTACGCGCATCCCGGTGGGTGCCGACGGCCGGCTGGGCGACCTCTACTACTACGATGCCAACGACCTCGGAATGCTGCTGGTGATGACCATTCCTGTGGTCGTGTTCTTCATGCGCAGCAGCATGCGCCCACTCATCCGGATGATCGCAGCGGCGGCGCTCCTCATTCTGATGGTCGCACTGGTCAAATCTGGATCGCGGGGCGGGTTCCTCGGGTTCGTGGCCGTCGCGGGGTTCATGCTCTGGCGCTATCGGGCGATCTCCAAGAAGCTTCGCCTCTCCGCCGTCGGCGTCATGCTGGTTCTCCTGCTGGCGTTCGGGTCCGACCGCTACTGGACCATGATGAGCACGATGCTTCATCCCTCGCAAGACTACAACTTTTCTGGGAATGCGGAGTCGGGGCGGATGGAAATCTGGAAGCGGGGGATGGGGTACATGATGAGTCATCCCCTGACGGGAGTCGGTGCCAACGCGTTCCCCGCCGCCGAAGGGATGATTTCGCCGCTCGCGGCGCGCCAGCAGATGGGCATCGGGCTGAAGTGGTCGGCCGCGCACAATTCGTTCGTGGAGATCGGGGCCGAGTTGGGCGTTACGGGCCTCGTGCTGTTCGTGGTCATGCTCATAAAAGCTGGTCGGGCGCTCGCAACGCGGCGTCGGGATCCCCCGAAAGGCGGCGTGACATCGCCGGGAGAAGCCATGGCCCAGACGCTTGCGGCGTCCCTGGTCGGCTTCTGCGTGGCGGGATTCTTCCTGTCGCAGGGCTACTCGTCGTATCTGTATACGCTCCTGGGAATGATTGCGGCACCGGCTCGACTGGAGGGGGCCGCGGCCGCGGGCGCTGCCGTCGCGGCATCAGCGCGCGGATCGGGCGCGCATTGGCGAGCGGGCGTACCGCGCTTCGGCCCGACCCGTTAAGCGCTCCACCGACAGGTCGCGCTGAGCCCATGCGCTCCGTACTCAAGCGCGCGCTCGAGGCGGGGTTCATCTACGGCGGCCCCGGCCGCCTGGTGTCCTACGTCCGGCGTCACCAGGTCATCGTCCTGGCCTACCACAACGTGGTGGCCGACGATGAAGCCGGCTTCGGCGACGCTTCCCTTCATCTGCCGGTCTCCCGGTTTCGCGCTCACCTCGAGATGCTCGCGCGCGGATGCGACTTCGTTCCCCTGCGGGCGGTCTTGGATTCCCGCGGCGGATCTGGTCGCGTGCGGATCGTCGTGACCTTCGACGACGCCTACGAGGGGACCATTACTCACGGGCTTCCCGAGCTCGCGCGACTGGGCATCCCCGCCACGATCTTCGTGTCGCCCGGATTCCTGGGCGGGAAAACCTTCTGGTGGGACGATTTTCGTTTCGTCGTCGGGAGCCCCGAGCGCCGCCACGCACTGATGAACCTGGCTGGAGATGACGACCGCGTACGGGAGTGGGCCCGGGCCCAGGGGCTCTCCCCGATCCCGACGCCTCCCTCGTTCCGGGTGACATCGGAGGCGCGCCTCCGGGCGGTGGCGGGGGGCGCCATCACACTGGGTGCGCACGGCTGGCGGCACCGCAACTTCGCGTCCCTGTCGGATGCGGACCTGCGGGAGGAGCTGGAGCGACCGCGGCAGTGGCTGGAAGAGCGTCTGCCGGGCGTCATCCCGTGGGTGGCCTACCCCTACGGGCTCAGCGACGAGCGGGTGCAGAGCGCCGCGGCGGCCGCCGGCTACCAGGGAGGGCTCCTGACCGTCGGCGGAGGCGCCACCGTGCCTCCCGCGAATCCGTGTCGGACACCGCGGTTCACCGTCCCCGCCGGCCTGTCGAAGAACGGCCTGGCGATTCGCACGAGCGGACGTCCGTGACGGCCCGGCGACGACTGCGCGTGCTGCAGGCCGTTCTCGACCTGGAGTCGGGGGGTCTGGAGCGCATGGTGGCGAGTCTGATGCGGTCCCTCCCGCGATCGGACTTCGAGACCCACCTCCTGGCTCTGAACTTTCTGGGACGGCACGCTAGCGGTCTCGAGGAGGTTGGCCCCGTCCACGTCGTGCGGTCGCGGGCGAGTGCCTCGCTCCTCTGGCCGCGCGCCCTCACCCAGGCCATTCGCGAGATCGCCCCGGACGTGGTACACACGCACAGCGGGGTCTGGTTCAAAGTCTCCCTGGCGGCCCGGCGGGCGGGTGTGCCGCGACTGGTACATACCGACCATGGTCGCATCAACCCGGATCCCGTCAGCTACCGGATCGCGGATCATTTCGCCTCGCGACGGACCGATGTCGTCGTGGCCGTCTCCGAAGCCCTGCGCGCCCAGATGCGCCGCACGGTGGTGGGGGAGGGCTGGCCGGTCACCGTGATTCCCAATGGCATCGACACGGCTGAATTCAGCCGCGACCGGACCGCGACCGGGTGGAAGGTTCGTCACGGCATCGATCCGGACCGCCCGGTGCTGGTCACCGTCGGGCGCCTCGACGCCATCAAGTGCTACGACCTGATGCTGCGCGCCTTCAGCCAGGTGCTGCAGGCGGGCAGCAGCGGCCCGCCGCCCCTACTGGTCGTCGCCGGCGATGGGCCCGAGGAGGCCCGTCTCAAGAGCCTGGCGCAGGAGCTGCGGCTCGGAGATGCCGTCCGGTGGCTCGGATGGACCGACGACGTCCGTGACCTGCTCGCCGACGCGGCCGCCTTCACCTTGTCCTCGCGGAGCGAGGGCACGTCCATGAGTCTCCTCGAAGCCATGAGCCTCGGCGTCTGCCCCGTGGTGACGGACGTGGGCGGCAACTCAGCGGTGCTGGGTGGCGCCCTGGCACACCGGCTCGTGCCCTCGGGAGATGTGGCCGGACTGGCCGACGCGTACCGGCGGGTGCTGGAGCGCGACGGCGAGCGCCGGCAGGATGCCGCGCAAGCCCGCCGCCGGGTCGAGGAGGCGTTCAGCCTCGGGGCCATGGTGCGCGCCTATGTGGGGATCTACGTGGGTGACGGGAGCGCCTCCCCGTGAAGATCCTTTACGTGTACGACGGCGACTGGCCCCGCGGAGCGACGCGGGTCGTCAAGGAGACCAGGAGTCTGGTGGAGGCGGGGCACCAGGTGCTCCTCGTGGCCCGCAACAGCGACCGGGTGAGCCGGCGTGAGCGGAACGAGTGGATGGAGATCCAGCGCCTGCCGAGTGTCGGGAACCGGTGGCTGAACTATGCCATCAACTTCCCGCTGTTCCTGAATCCAGTCTGGCTCTGGACCATCTGGCGGGCGGCGGTGCGCTTCAACGCCGAGCGGATCGTGGTGGCCGACCTGCCGCTGGCCCTGTCGGCGCTCTGGATCGGGTGGCTCGCCGGTCTGCCGGTCGACTACGACATGGCCGAGGTGTATCCCGAGTTTCTGCGGGCGCGCTGGGAGGTGGATCGCATGCGCTGGTCCGATTACCTGGTCCGGAGTCCCCGTGCCGCCGCGTGGATGGAGGGGGTCGTGCTGCGGCACGTGAGAAACGTATTCGTGGTCTCGGAGGAATCCGCGGCCCGGTGCCGCCGGCTCGGAGTGCCACCGGACCGGATCTTCGTCGTCGGCAACACCCCGGAGCATCCGGAGCGCCTGGCCCAGCCCACGCCTGCGCCGGAGTCCCTGACTCCCTGGGCCAACCGGCCGCTGGCCCTGTTCGTCGGCATCCTGATCGCCGATCGAGGCGTCATGCACGCCGTCGCGGCGATGCCGGAGGTCCTGCGCGCCGTACCCGACGCAGTGCTCGCCGTGGTGGGTGATGGGACCGACCGTCCCCATGTCGAACGCCTGGTGCGGGAGCTCCGGCTGGAGCGGAGCGTGGCGCTCCTGGGATGGCAGCCGCACGCCGACCTGGCGGCCTTCTACCAGCGAGCGCAGGTGGGGCTGGTCCCGTTCCTGGACTCGAGCCACATCCGGATCACGCTTGCCAACAAGCTGTTCGACTACATGGCAGCCGGGCTCCCGGTCATCGCGGTGGACGTGCCGCCGATGCGACGCATTCTCGAGGAAACCGGAGCCGGGGTGCTCTACCCGCCGGGAGACACGGCGGCCCTGGCGCGCCAGATCGTCCGCCTGTTGCAGGGCGAGGGACTGCGGCTGGGGTTCTCGGAGCGGGGCAAACGAGCGGTGGCGCAGAAATACCGGTGGAGTGAAGACGCGCGCGTCTTCGTGGACGCGGTGAACCGCTAAGACCAGGCCGACGGACGCCGCGGTGAGAAGAACTGGGACGGCGTGAGGTAGTTCGGGCGCCCGGGGAGATCCTCGGAGAACAACTTGGCGATCCGTTCCGTCAGCAGGTTCCAGTCGTGGGCCCGCGCCGTCGCCACCCGTTCCTCCTGACCGTCCGCCGGCCGGGCGAGCGCCGCCGCGATCGCCGCCGACCACTCGTCGGGCGTCGAGGCCAGCCGCACCACCTTCCCGAACTCCTGCAGTGAGCGGATGGGCGTACCCACCACCGGATGCCCCGTCGCCAGGTACTCATGGAGTTTCATGGGGTAGATGAACTTCGTGTAGCCGTTCCGGACGTAACAGAGCATGCACACGTCCAGGTGCTGCATGTAGGCCGGCAGCTCCGTATATGGCTTCCCGCCCAGGAAATGCACATTCGGGAGCAGCGTGAGCGCGGCGAGGCGCTCCGCCTGAGCCGAGCCCGAACGGACCGGCCCTACCATTACCCACGACCACTCCGGATGCCGCCGGGCCAGCTCGACCAGGAGCCCGAAGTCGAGCTGATCCTTGATCACCCCCACGTACCCGATCCGCGGGTGCGGGATGGCCTTGAGGTCCTCCGGCTCCGGCGTGGGCGTGGAATACGCGACGAAGTCCACTCCGTTCGGCACGAACATCGTATTCGGATTGATGCCGCCCTTCTTTTCGAGCAGGGCCGGTGAGTGCAGCACGACCTGATCCACGCGCTCCAGCAGACCCCGTTCCCGCGAGGAGATCGGCTGCTCCTCTGCCGAGAACGTGTACTCGTCGTCGATGTGGTAGCACGAAAAGTCGTGCGGCACGAGCCGGAGGGCGAAGGAAAATTCCGGCCGCCAGATGTAGAGGGCGATGCGTCGCACCCCGCGGCCCCGGAGCATCCGGGCCGCCCGCCGGAGATGCACGCGCAGCAGGAGGTTGCGATAGAAGGCCGGACGCTCGCGGTAGAGCCAGTCCGGCGGCCACCGGAGCACGCTGAAATCCGGATGCTCCCTGAGGTTGCCGTGCAGCCACGGTGACCCCCCCTGCCATTTGCCGCGCCACCCTTGCGGTGGATCGACCCAGACGACGGGGAAATGATCAGCGAGCCGCGTCAGGATCTGGTGCCGCACGGCCCACGGTCCGCCCCAGACGTCGGGGACGAGCGCGATGACGCCCACGTCACGGCCGGCCGGAATGCGCGCGCGCGGCTCCGGCAGAAAGGGCAGGAACCTCCGGACCAGCTCCTGATCCTCCGCGTCGAACGCCACCCACCAGGCGCCGGCCAGCGCGAACGGCAGCGCGACGATCACGCCGGCGAAGTACGACACCAGCCCGTGCGCCACCCAGTAGTGCTCGATCAGCGCGGTGACGGCGGCGAAGGGAAGGAGGGCCACAAAGGGCCGGAGCCACGCCTGCACCAGGTAGCTGCCCGGCGGGACGCCCGCGGAGCGGCGGACATACCAGGGCATCACGATCAGCGACGACACGAGGGAGGGCACCGTGGTCCCCAGCGCCACCCCGGCGATCCCGAACGGCCGCACCCAGTAGATGCTCATGCCCAGGTTGAGCAGCGCCTCGGCGATGTTGAACGGCACGTACTCCTTGTGCCGGGAGAGCCCCATGAGCGCCGACAGCGTGACTTGCGTGGCGGCGCTGAACAGGAGCCCGAGGCTCAGAATACGGAGGATCCGGCCGGCCTCCAGTCCGTACGCCGGCCCCATCCAGACGTCCACAAACCGGGCGCCCCGGAGGACGAAGGTGACGGCGATGGGCAGGATCAGCAGGGTCGCGAGGCGGGCCGCCCGGAGGATGACGCCCGTGATGGCCCCGGGGTCGCTCGCCTCGAGCGCGCTGATGCGCGGCGTGAGGGTGGTCGAGATGCTCCGGACCAGGGACCGCGTGTAATCGATCAGGTTGCCGGCGATGGCGAAGTACGTGATCAGGCCGATGGGGAGAAAGGCGCCGATCACCACCGAATCGCTGTAGAGGATCAGTGAGCTCGAAAACAGAATCAGCGTGGAGTACGCGCTGAACGAGAAGATCTGCCGGAAGGCATCCGGGTCCCACGCGTTGAGGCGGACGCGCAGCTCTGGATAAAGTCGGCGGGAAAACCAGATGCTCCCGAGCGTCCGCGCGCCAGAAACGCCGAGCTGAATCAGGGACAGCGCGAGAATGCCGAAGCCCAACTTGAGGG
>DATMOQ010000052.1:0-15856 GCA_035568195.1 Gemmatimonadales bacterium | reverse complement strand
CAGGGGAAGAAACTGAAGCTGATCTCCATCAACACGTCTCCGGTGCAGTACAACTTCGAACGGGCCAAGGAGACGCAGTTCGGGTTCACGGGCTGGCAGACCCAATCCCTGACCAACACGTTCGCCTCGGACCTGGTGCCGGGGTTCAGCCTGTCCCTTACCCACGATCTGTGGGAGGGACCCGTCGGATTCGTGAATTCCAAGTTCTCCCCCTTTCTGAGTAACGTGTCCGCCGGATTCTCGATCTCCGGGGCGACTATCCGCGGGGTCGGCGCCCTCCTCGGCCTGGGCGGGGAGTCGAAGCCGCAGACGCCGCCCGGCGCGGCGAACGCGGGACTGAGTCCCACCACCCCGGGCGGCCCGGTGCAGGTGCCGGGAGGCGCCCTGCCGCCGGCCTACGCGGGCGGAATCCGGGGGGTCGGGTCGCCCTTCGCGAGCAGCGCGGGGCAGGGCTTCTCGCTGAACGTCAGCTTCACGAGCACGAGGTTCCGCCCCATCAAAGACTCGAGCGTGTTCGCTCCGGTGCAGACCGACACGCAGTACCAGTCTCCGCTCCCGCCGGTCCAGATTCCCGGGTTCTTACCGCAGACCGGCGCGGGGCTGGAGCAGATGAACCTGACGATGCATTTCAGCCCGACGCCCCACTGGGATTTGAACTGGACCACGACTTACGACTTCCACACCCGCCAGTTCGGCCAGCACTACATCCAGCTCGAGCGGGACCTGCGGCGGTGGCATGCCAGCTTCGCGTTTGTGAAGAGTCCCAACGGAAACTTCGCGTTCAACTTCACCATCGCGTTGCGGGACGAGCAGGACATCAAGTTCGACTACGACCAGCAATCCCTGCGGCAGTAAGCTGGCCGTAAGCGAGTCCCTGTCCTCATCGTGGGACAGGTGACGGACAAAGCCAGTTGTTCCGTCGCACTCGGGGCCGCGGCACGGTCCCTGCCTATTATTCCGCCAATGACCTCTTCGGGGCCTCTTATGCGCACGCTATTGCGGTTGAGTCTGACCCTGTCTGCTCTTCTAGTCGCGGCCTGCGATCAGCAACAGACCGTCACCGGTGGTGGCGGACCGCTGGTCGGCCCGCCGCAGGATCTCTCGTACGAGCTCGATCCGTCCGGCTCACCCGGCCAGCCGTCGGGCGTCCTGTTGCGATGGACCCCCATCACCTCCTCGGCCCTGTCGAGCTACCGCATCTATTCGACGCCCACTGTCGGCGGCGCGTTCAACCTGCGCGCTGAAACCACGTCACCCTCGTTCCACGATACCGGCATTCCGGACGTCCAGTACACGGTCACCGCGGTGGATGTGAACGGCAACGAGAGCGCCGGGAGCAACGTGGTGACGATCGACTCGCGCCTCACGCTGGAGGCTCCCGATAGCCTGTTTTCGACGTCGCTCAACGGCGCCGTCGAGCTTGACTGGACCGACAACGCGTACCTCGCGAATCCAGCCGGATTCAAGTGGTATCGCGTCTACAGCGCCAGCGCGGTCTCGGACAGCGTCTGCAACAGCGACTGGGTACTCGAGGGCGCCACCGTCTCGCCCGATTTCATCGTGGGCGCGCTGACCAACGGGGTGCCGCGCTGCTATGCCGTCTCAGCCATCGATACGGTGGGAGACGAGAGCACGTGGTCGCCGGTGCGGGATGACACGCCGCGACCCGATGCCCGGAACGTGGCGCTGTATCCGGTGCAGGCCAACCCCGGTTCCGCCGGTCTCGAGTTCTGGGACGGCACTGCGAACGGATTGGGGCTGGTGGTGAACGGCGGATCCACGGCTGCGAACTTCTTCGTCAGTCAACACGCCGATTCGACGCTCTGGCTGGTGCCCGTGGCGGCGTCGGGGACCACGATGCAGCAGTACGGCATCGGCCCGATCGACGACCTCACGTCAATCGATTTCGCGCCGAGCACAGGGTATTCGAGCACGTCGCTCCAGGCCCTGCCGGGTGACGGGTACGTCTTTCAGATCGTGAATGGGTCCTCGGTGCGGTACGGCGCGGTGCGGGTCACACACGTCGGGCGGGATTTCCTGATTCTCGATTGGAGCTTCCAGACTACCGCCGGAAACCAGGAGCTCGTCCGGGCTGCAGGACAAACGGTTGCCGTCCAGACGGGGCGGACAATCATCAGGCGATAGCTCTTATTGCTAGACGCGACGCACAGATGGGGAACAGGAGACGGTGACAGGACGGCAGGCTCACCAACTTCTGCTCCCCATCTGTGCGTCTGTGCGTCTAGTCGTTGGCGTCTGCGCGTCTAGTATGTAGCTTCTGTCCACCATGATCGCCCTAGACGGTCGTTCTCTGTCCCTGGCGGACGTCGTCGCGGTCGCGCGTCGTCGCGCGCCTGTTTCCGCCGCTCCCTCCGCCCTGGATCGGGTCCGTTCCTCACGCGCGAGCGTCGAGCGCGCCATCGCCCGGGGCGACACGATGTACGGCGTGAATACCGGCTTCGGGAAGCTCGCCAACGTCCGGATTCCCCCCGGCCAGCTCCGGGATCTTCAGCGGAACCTCATCCGCAGTCACGCGTCCGGCGTGGGGGATCTGCTCCCCGTCGAAGCGGTCCGCGCAATGATGCTCCTGCGCGCCAACGTGCTGCTGATGGGCACGAGCGGCGCCCGCGCCGAGCTGCCCCTCTTGCTCGTGGAGCTCCTGAACCGGGGGATCCATCCGTCCATTCCTTCCCAGGGGAGCGTGGGGGCGTCGGGAGACCTGGCGCCCCTGTCGCACCTCGCCCTCGCGCTGATGGGGGAGGGCGAAGACGGCGCGAAGGTGCGGGCCGCCGGACTCACCCCGGTCGTGCTGGAAGCGAAGGAGGGGCTGGCGTTCATCAACGGCACCCAGGCCCAGACCGGACTGGCCGCCCTCCTGGTCCACGATGCGTGGACGCTCTGGCGCACCGCGCACGCGGCCGCGGCCATGAGCCTCGAGGCCGCCCGCGGAACGCCGGTGGCCTTCGACGCCCGCATTCACGACGCCCGCCCGCACCCCTGGCAGGGGAAGTCCGCGGCGCTCCTGCGCGAGCTGCTCGCGGAAAGCGCCATACGGGAGTCTCACCGCGAAAATGACCCGCGGGTCCAGGATGCCTACTCCATGCGCTGCACCCCCCAGGTGCTCGGCGCCGTGGGGGAGGGCATCGCGATGGCGGAGCGCATCGTGGTCACCGAGCTCAATTCCGCCACCGACAATCCGCTGGTCTTCGAGAACGAGATTCTGTCGGGGGGCAACTTCCACGGGCAGCCCATCGCCTTCGCCCTCGACGTCCTGGGCATCGCGCTCGTCACGCTCGCGAATCTCTCCGAGCGCCGTCTGGAGCGCGTGGTGAACCCCGACCTGTCGTACGGGCTGCCGCCATTCCTGGCGCGCAATGCCGGCGTCGAATCGGGGTTCATGACGCCCCAGATCGTCGCGGCCGCGCTCGTGGCGGATGCCCGCGTGCTGGCGACCCCCGCCTCGGTGCAGACCATTCCCACCGAGGCGAATCAGGAGGACATCGTCCCCATGGGGATGACCGCCGCGTGGAAGGCGGGCCGGATTCTCGCGGACGCCGAGCGGGTGGTGGCCATCGAGCTGCTCGCCGGGGCGGAGGGGCTCGAGTTCCTGAAGCCGCTGACGCCGGGGCGGGGTGTGGCGCGTGCCTATGCCGCCATCCGCTCGCTGGTGCCGCCCCTCGACGGTGATCGCCCGTTCCGGGCGGACATCGAGGGCGTGACGGAGCGGATCCGCGACGGCGCGTACGATCCGGGCGAGGCCTGAGTGATCGGAGCGCGCCCGGTGCGGGCACCCCGGGGGTCCACCCGGACCTGCCGGGGATGGGTGCAGGAAGCGGCCCTCCGGATGTTGATGAACAATCTCGATCCCGAAGTGGCCGAGCGTCCCGACGACCTGGTGGTGTACGGGGGCACGGGGCGGGCGGCACGGGACTGGGCGTCCTTCGACGCCATCTGCCGGACCCTCACCACCCTCGCCGACGACGAAACCCTGCTGGTCCAGTCGGGCCGGCCCGTGGGTGTGTTCCAGACGCACCCGGACGCGCCGCGGGTCCTGATCGCCAATGCGAACCTGGTGGGCCGCTGGGCCACGTGGGACGTGTTCCGGGACCTGGAGCGGCGCGGGCTGACGATGTACGGGCAGATGACGGCGGGATCGTGGATCTACATCGGGACGCAGGGAATTCTGCAGGGAACCTATGAGACGTTCGGCGCGGTCGCGCGCCGGCATTTCGACGGCACGCTCGCCGGCCGGCTGGTGGTGACCGGCGGGCTCGGCGGCATGGGTGGGGCTCAGCCTCTCGCGGCCACCATGAACGGTGGCGTGTGTCTGGCTGTCGAGGTGGACCCGTCCCGGGTTCGGCGCCGTCTCGAGACCCGGTATCTCGACAAAGCTACGGACTCCCTCGACCAGGCCCTGGCCTGGTGTGCCGAGGCCCGTGCGTCGCTGCAGCCGCTGTCGGTGGGGTTGACGGCGAATTGCGCGGAGGCGTTGCCGGAAATCGCGCGCCGCCGCGTGGCGGTGGACGTCCTCACGGACCAGACCTCCGCGCACGATACGCTGAACGGCTATGTGCCGTCGGGCCTGACCCTCGCGGACGCCCTCGCGCTCCGAGCCAAGGATCCCGCCGCCTACGTCCGGGCGGCGGTCGCGTCCGTGGTCCGTCATGTCGAGGCGATGCTGGCGCTCAAGGCGCAGGGGGCCGTCACCTTCGACTACGGCAACAACATCCGCACCGTCGCGCGGGACGCGGGACTCGAACGGGCGTTCGACATTCCGGGCTTCGTGCCCGAGTACATCCGTCCGCTGTTCTGCGAAGGGAAGGGGCCGTTCCGCTGGGTCGCGCTGTCGGGGGACCCCAAGGACCTGGCGCGCACGGACCAGCTGGTGCTCGATCTCTTTCCGAAAGAAGAGCACCTCCGCCGCTGGATCACCCTCGCGAGGGAGCGGGTGGCCTTTCAAGGCCTCCCGGCGCGCATCTGCTGGCTGGGGCAAGGGGAGCGGGCCCGCTTCGGGGTCGCGCTCAACGATCTCGTCGCCAAGGGCGAGCTGTCCGCACCCATCGTCATCGGCCGCGATCACCTCGACACCGGGTCGGTGGCGTCGCCGTTCCGTGAGACCGAGGCGATGCGGGACGGATCGGACGCCATCGCCGACTGGCCCATCCTGAACGCGCTGCTGAACACCGCGTCCGGCGCCTCGTGGGTCTCTTTTCACCATGGCGGCGGCGTCGGCATCGGCAACTCTCTGCACGCGGGGCAGGTGATCGTCGCCGACGGCACCGCGGCGGCCGCGCGACGCCTCGAGCGCGTCCTGACGAACGACCCGGGGATCGGTGTCGCCCGCCACGCGGATGCCGGCTATCCCGAGGCGATCGCCACCGCCGAGCGCGAGCACGTGCGCCTGCCCATGCGCGAGGCCAGCGACTGAGCACCCTGCTGGTCGGTGCCCGCGCCGTGGTGACGTGCCGCGGGCCGGCCCGGGCCCGGCGGCGCGACGAGGCGCGTGCCGTGGAGGTGCTCCCCGGCGCCGCGGTGCTCCTCGACGGCGCCCGCATCGCCGCGGTCGGTCCCTACGCCGAGCTCGCCGCCCTCCATCCCCGCGCGGCGCGCGAGGAAGTCCGCGGCGTGCTCTATCCCGGTTTCGTCGATTGCCACACCCACGGCGTGTTCGGAGCGCCGCGACTCGACGACCACCAGCGCCGGGCGCTGGGCGAGACCTATCAGACCATCGCCGCGGCGGGCGGAGGGATTCTCCAGTCGGTCCGGGACGTCCGGGGCCGGACGGAAGAGGATCTCTATCGTCTCGCGCGGACCCGGCTGGACGCTCTCCGGGCGCACGGCGCGACGACGGTCGAGATCAAGTCGGGGTACGGGCTCGATCTCGAGACCGAGCTCAAACAGCTCCGGGTCATCCGGCGGCTGAAACAGGACGGTGCTCCGGACGTGGTGGCCACCTTTCTGGGCGCCCACGAGATTCCGCCGGAGTATCGGGTAAACCCTGAAGCGTACATCGCGTCCGTTTGCGATCAGATGATTCCCGCGGTGGCGCGCGAGAGCCTGGCGGCGCGCTGCGACGTGTTCTGCGAGCCCGGGGTCTTCACCACCGACGCCAGCCGCCGGATTCTGGAGTCGGCCCGCCGCGCGGGACTCGCCCTGACGCTGCATGCGGATGAGCTGGAGGGGGCGGGGGGCGCGGAGCTGGCCGCGGCGCTCGGCGCCCAGTCGGCCGATCATCTGGCGGCCATTTCGACTGCCGGGATCCGCGCGCTCGCGGGGAGCGACACGGTGGCGGTGCTCCTGCCGGCCACGATGATGTTCCTCGGCAAGAAAGCGCAGGCTCCGGCCCGAGCGCTGTGGGAGGCGGGCGCGGCGGTGGCCCTGGCCACCGACTTCAACCCGGGCTCCTCGCCCACCGTCAGCCTCCCCTTCGTCATGTCCCTCGGTGTCTCGCAGCTCGGGCTGCGCCACGAGGAGGCCCTGACCGCGGTGACGGTCAACGCCGCGGCGGCGCTGGGTCTGGCAGGGAACCGGGGTCAGATTGCCCCGGGAATGCGGGCCGATCTGGTGGCTCTCGACGTCTCAGATTGGCGGGAAGCGGCCTATTGGGTCGGCGCGAACCTCGTAACCGCCGTCTGGACAGCAGGTTCGGCTTGTCGCTCCATCTTGGTGCCGGTATCTTTAGGCGAATATGTCAAGACTTGAGAAAGCCAAGGAAAAAGCGCGCGCCCTGGAGCTGAAGGATGCCAAGGGTGCCGTGGACGCCTGGATCGAGGTGCTGCGGGAGCAGGACGCCTCGGGTGAGCCGAACCCCGACCTGGCCATCTACAACCGGGTCGGGGACCTGTGTCTCAAGCTGAAGGATCCCGCACAGGCGGCGGACTACTACGATAAGGCCGTCGACAAGTACGCCGAGCAGGGCCTGCACAACAACGCGATCGCGATGTGCAACAAGGTGCTCCGCAACGCGCCCGGGCGCCAGAACACGTACCTCAAGCTCGCCAAGCTCTACGCCGCCAAGGGATTCACGTCCGAAGCCAAGCAGAACTTTGTCGAATACGCGGAGCGGGTGCACAAGACCGGGAACATCCAGCTCGCGTTCGCGGCGCTCAAGGAGTTCACGGACATTTCGTCCGAGGGCGAGCAGCTCCGTCACATGCTGGAGGAGCAACTCGCGGCGTACGGCGTCAACGAGAACCCGCAGCGACGCACCACCGCGGCCCAGAAGATCCCTGACCTTCCCAAGATGGCCAAGCGGAAGACGTCGAGCCTCGTGTTTCTCGACCTCGACGCGCCGGCGGCGCCAAAGGAGGGGACGGCCACCGCGGCTCCGGCGCCCGCGGCGCCCAAGCCCGCCGCCCCGGCGCCGAAGCCGCCCGCTCCGGCTCCTCCCAAGGCTCCGGCCCCCACCGCCTCGCCGAGAGTCGCGGCACCGCCCCCACCGCCTCCCCCAGAGCCCGAGCCGGAGGCTGTCTCCCTGCTCGAGGAGCCGGTGGCGGAGCCTGACACCTCGCTCCAGATCGAGTCGACCAGCCTCGTCGACGAAGACATCGGGGCGGGCGGCTCGTTGCTGGAGGGACTCGAGTCCACGAGCGCCGACTTCGACAACGTCCGCAACAGTGCCACGAACCTCGAGTCGGTGCGCGATGAGATCGTCGCGGACGACGTTGAGCCCATGCCCGAGCTGGAACCCACCGCGGAACCTCCGGCACCGCCGGCGCGCGGGACCAACCGCCGCCAGGCCGTGGTCGAGCTCTCACTGGACGCGGAGCTGGAGCCTGAAGCCGTCGTCCCCCTGGACGACGAGCCGCTGGTCATCGACGACGTCGTGGGTCAGGAAACGCGCGACTTCATCCAGACCGAGGACGACACGTCGGTGGGAGGACGACCCTCCGTGCACATCGACATGGGGCTCGAGGGGGGGCTGCAGCTGGATGACGAGGCGCCCGCGATCGACTTCTCGGATATCGAAGAAGCGCCCGCGGTGTCCATCGAGGACCTCGAGGGTCGCGTGGCGGACAACCCCGACGATCCGGAGGCCCATCAGGCCCTGGGCGAGGCGCTCATCGAGGGGGGCGATCGGGAGCGCGGCATCGAGGAGCTGGATCACGCCACCAACGGATTCGACGGCGCCGGGAACCTCCAGCAGGCCGAGGACCTGGTCGACGAGATCCTGCGGCTCGATCCCAACAGCATCCGGCACCGCCAGAAAATGGTGGAGTTCGCGTTCAAGTCGGGCGAAAAGGACAAGCTGGTCACGGCGTACCTGGAGCTGGCCGATACGCTCCTGCGGAACGACCTCCCCGAGAAGGCGCGGGCGGTGTATGAACGCGTAGCGGAACATGACCCCCGCAACACCCGGGCGCAGTCCGCGCTGGCGATGCTGGCTCCGCCGCTGCCCGCGATACCGGAGGGGAAGGTCAAGGCCAAGGACGCGAAGATGAAGGTCCGGGACGAGGCGGCCGAAGGCGCCGACTTCGTGGACCTGGGCGCCATGATCATGGACGACGATCACGCCGAGGGTCGCGACTCCCGGATGACGGTGGAGGACGAGGAGCCCACCGGCGACGAGCAGCAGGACTTCCAGGAAATGCTGGCGCGCTTCAAGCAGGGGATCGACGAGAATATCGAAGACACGGACTTCCAGTCCCATTACGACCTGGGGGTCGCGTTCAAGGAAATGGGCCTGCTGGACGAGGCCATCGCGGAGTTCCAGAAGGCGCTCCGGGCCCAGGACGGGAAGCTCCGCACCTCGGAGGCCCTGGGGGTCTGCTTCTTCGAGAAGGGGGCGTTCGGGGTGGCCGAGTCCATCCTCCGCCGCTCGCTCGAGCTGCCGTCCACGGGCGACGAAGAACGGCTGGGTATCATCTACTGGCTCGGGCGCGCCTGCGAAGAGCAGGGCCGGAATGCCGAGGCCAAGGACCTCTACGGCAAGGTGTTCGCGGTGAACATCCGCTTCCTGGACGTGGGCGAGCGCGTGAAGGCGCTGGCCAAGGCCCGCTGAGATGAGCCAGCAAGTGGTGCCGGTGAGCCTGCACGACATTCAGCGCCCGGTGGCCCAGGACCTGGTCCGCGTCGCCGAGGAGCTGCGACGGATCATCGCGGCCGACTTCCCGAGCATCGCGGAAGTGAACGACCACCTGCTGCGCATGAAGGGGAAGCTGTTCCGCCCGATGCTGCTGCTCCTGTCCGCGCAGGCGACGGGAGAGGCCGATTCCCGGACGGTGACGCTGGCGGCGGTGGTCGAGCTCATCCACCTGGCCACCCTGGTGCACGACGACTCGGTGGACCACTCGGCCCTCCGGCGCGGCCTGCCGACGCTCAACACGCTCTTTTCGCATCAGATCGCCGTGATCATGGGTGACTATCTGTATTCGCGGGCCATCATCGAGCTGGTCAAAGCCGACGACATCGAGCCGCTGCGCGTGTTCGCCCGGGTGACCAACGAGATGACCATCGGCGAGATGCGCCAGCTCGAGGCGCACGACAAGCTCAGCTACACCGAGGCCCAATACGACCATCTGATCCGCGCCAAGACCGCGTCGCTCCTGTCCGGCGCGTGCGAATGCGGCGGGCTGCGGGGGGCGCCCGCGCACCGCGCCGCGCTGGCCGCGTTCGGCCTGCGGCTGGGGATGGCGTTCCAGATCACCGACGACCTGCTGGACTACACGGAGCCCGAGGCCGTGACCGGGAAGCCCTGGGGACTGGACCTCAAGGAGCACAAGGTCACGCTGCCGCTCATCGCGGCCCTGCCGCGCATGGCGCCGGAGGGCCGGCGCCTGGTGGAACGGCTGATGGACGAGCCGGAGCCGTCGGACCAGCTGGTGGGTGACGTGATTGCGTGGGTGATCGACGCGGGCGGACTGACCTTCGCGCGGCAACGGGCGCTGGCGCTGGCGCAGGAAGCCGAGCGGACGCTGGACGGATTGCCGGCCTCGCCGGCCCGGGACGCGCTGCGGGACAGCATCGCGTACGCCGTGGAGCGGAGGAGCTAGCGCGTGGCGCGCGGACCGCGGCGGCCGCTATTTTATCTGGGGGTGCTCACCACGGGCTTCGTGCTGGGCGGGTTTCTCCAGGCCCTGCTCCGGCAGTTTCTCCCGGCGGGCGCCGCGAAGGAGTTCTTCACCACCGCGGTGCACCCGACGCTCGGCCCGGTGCAGATCAATCTGATGGTGGTGGACATTACCCTGGGCCCGATCGGGCTGGACGTGTCGCTGGTGGCGGTGCTCGGTGTCGTGATCGCCTACTTCGTGGCACGGTCGCTTTTCTAGAGAGGCGTCTATGGAACTGTCTCTGTGGCATATCGTGCTGCTGATGATCGTGGTCCTCCTGGTGTTCGGGGCCAAGCGCATCCCGGAAATCGGCTCGTCCCTGGGGCAGGGGATCCGCGAGTTCAAGCGCAGCATCAAGGAGATCGACTCGCCGCCGGACCAGCGGTCGATGACCCCGCCGCCCCCGGCGTCCAACTCGACGCTGCCGCCCGCGGGCGGAGAGCCCAAGCGCCTGAGCCAGTAGGTCACGATGCCGCTCGGAGGGTTTTCCATCGGCGAGTGGCTGCTGCTGCTCGCCGTTGTGTTTATCGCGGTGGGGCCGCGTCGGCTCCCCGAGGCCGGCCGCGCGCTCGGCCAGGGATTGCGGGCGTTCCGCCGGGGCCTGAACGAAGCGCGGGACGCGATGGGGCAGCCCGATGCGCCGCCCTCCCCGCGCCCCGCCAAACCCTCGAGCCTGCTGGACTAGCTGCCGGCAGCCTGCTGCGTCTGCTGGAACAGCTCCTTCCGCCGGTCCACTACCTTCGCCTTGGCCTTGAGCGCCGCCAGATACGCCTGCACGCGCGCCTGCTGCTGGCTGCGCACCCACGTCTGGCGCTGCTGATCCCGCTGCGTCCGCCACGCGGTTGAGTCGGGCTTGCTGCGGGCCACGCCCTGCAGCAGGAAGTCCCCCGTGCGGCCCTCGATCAGCGGACTCCGCTCGCCCACCTTCAGACCGAATACCGCGCCGATCACCTCGGGGTCCGCCTGGAGCTGAGCCGGCGGCCGGAGCCGCGTGAACGGACCCATCGTGATCACCGCGTACCCGTGCGCCGTGGCGGCCTGGGTGAGATCGGGCGCGCCGGCGAGCTGCGTCGACGCCTGACGCCCGCGCTGCCGCGCGAGATCGCGGCGCTTGTCGAAGTTCGCCGCCAGCTCGATCTGCCGGCGGATCTCGCCCAGCGGGGGCACCCCGGCGGGCCGGAGGGAATCGAGCCGGAACACATAGAAGGCGCGTTCACCCTCGATCACCTTGCTGGTCTGCCCCGGCCGCGCGCCGCCGAACGCCCACGCGCCCACGTCGGGGATCACGTACTTGCCCAGCGTCATCCGATCCCCCTGAAACAGCGGGGGAGCCTGGGCCACGGCCAGGTGCATCCGCTTGCCGAGCGAGTCGATCACGGATCCGTCATCGTGCTCGCCCGCGAGGCGGTCGAGCGTGTCGGCCCGGGCCTCGACCAGGTCCAGACGCGGACCGGTCATGGTGATGGGCACCAGGATGTGGCGGACCTTCACGGAATCGCCCGCCGCCTTGTCCACGCGGATGACGTGATACCCGAAGGACGACAAGACCGGTTGAGACACCTGACCCGGCTGCAGAGGCTTGAGGCCGGCCAGGAATCCCGGATCGAATCCCGGTTCGTCACGCTTGATCCAACCCAGATCGCCGCCCCGCGAGCCGCTCATGGTGTCACTCGACTGCTTGGCGGTGCGCGCGAAGGCCGACTCGCTCACCACCGCGAGGCTCCGCAGCCGGCGCGCCTCGGCCAGCGCCGTGGCGGAGTCGACCGCCTCGGGCGCGCGGGGAAGGGCGAGGAACGTGGTATAGGCAATGGCGGGCCGCTGGAATTCCTTCTGATGCGCGGCGTAGTAGGCCTGCAGGTCCGCGTCCGTGACCTTGACGGAGGAGTCGGGAATGGTGCCAGCCTGGAAGGCCAGCACCGCGACGGTGGCCGAGTCATGCTGATCGCGCCAGATCCGCCAAAGCTTGGCGTCCGGGACGTAGACGTCGGCCGTGAGGTACTGGGCCAGCTTGAGCTGCGGGATCTGCTGCCGGTACCGCAATTCCAGCTGCAGCATCAGCTCTGCGCTCGATCCCGACGCCAGGAACCGCAGCCACTTGTTCATGTCGAACTGGCTGTTGGTCTGGAAATCGGCCGACTGCATCACCTCGGCCGGAGGTGACGTCCGGGCGGCGTCGACGATCTCCTGATCTGAGACCGTGATGCCCAGACGGCTGTAGGCCTCCTCCAGGGCGACGTTCTGGACCAGCTGGTCCACGACCCGGTCCTCAATCTCCTTCTCCTGGTCGTCCGTCAACGCGCCGCCGCCCTGGGCCCGGTACTGCTCCTGGGCTGCGGTGATGGCTTCCTGCCACTGCGGGGCGTGGATTTCGGTGCCGTCGATCTTCAAGACGACGTCCCCACCCGTTTTGGCCCCGGTGAGCCCCATCCCCACGTCGAACACCATCCAGCCGATGAAGGCCGTCGCAAGGATGTAGAAGATCCACTTCGCGTTCTCGCGCATGGCGCGCATCATGGCGGGTTCGAGCTCCGGTCAAAAAGGGGGGTGAAGGGGCATAAGTCTAAAAACCACAACGAGCAAACTCAAGCGAGCCGGTGCGCCGGATGATTGACAGCGGCGGCGGCCAAACACTATCTTCGACCAATCCCCACAAAGACTTAGGCCCTTGGCATACACCAGCGAAATCGATAAGCTCGAGCGTCGGTGGCTCGAGAATCCCAAGGGGCGCAATTTTGCGCCCCTTGCGGACGCCTATCGTAAAGCGGGAGAAATAGATAGGGCCATCGATCTATGCAAGAGCGGGTTGGAGCTCCACCCTGACTACGTCAGCGCGCACATAGTGTACGGGCGGTGCCTGATCGACAAGAAGGACGACCCGGGCGCCACCGAAGCCTTCCAGAAGATCCTCCAGCTCGACCCCGAGAACATCCTGGCGCTCCGCATCTTATCGGAAATCGCCGAGCGGACCGGTCAGTACGAGGCCGGTACGGAGTGGCTGGGCCGTCTCATTGCGGCGGACCACATGAACGGGGACGCGGCGGAGTCCCTGGCCCGGATGAAGGGCAAGGCCGCGCAGGCGAAAAGCGCGGCCCCGCCGCCTGAGGCGGCGGCCGAGAAGACTCCGGATCTGCCGCCCCGCCTCAGCCTGGTGGATGTCTCCACGGTCCCGATGGAGCAGCCCGATTTCCAGTTGGAACGCGCGAGCGGCGTGGTCGAGCCGATCATCGACGCCGACCGCCTGGTGGAGCCGGAACCCGAGCTTCCCAGCGCGAGCGAACCGCGGCTCTCGCTGGTCGAGGCTGAGCCGGAGCTGCCGGGGCAGGGGGGGGCGGGCCCGCGCAATATGGGATTGGAGAGTTTCGACGGCATCGATTTCGGAGGTCCGCCAACGGCCCCCCCGTTGCCCGGCATGATGTCGGACGAGACACCGCAGACGCCTGAGAACGTCGAGATCGAGGGACTCGCCCGGACGCAATACGAAGGCAGCGGGATGTTCCGGCTCGATCAGCCCCTGCTCGAGAGTACGGCCACACCGCACCTCGAGCCCGATGGGCCTCCGGTTTCGCTGCCGCTCATCATGCCCGACGACATCGAGCCGGCCAACGCCGAGGCTCGTCCCTTCCCGCCCAGTCCGCCGCCACCGCCCCCGCCCCCCTCGCCCCCACCTGCCCCGGCACCCCGGGCGTCCCGGCCGGCCAGGATTCCTGATACGCCGGACGACGTCGGCGCCGCCGACACCGCGACGTTGTCGCAGGCCGAGCCGGTGCTTACGGAGACGATGGCCGAGCTCTACCTCCAGCAGGGTCACAAGGACGATGCCCTGCGCGTCTATCAGGCGCTCCTCGCCGAGCGTCCGGGCGATAAGCGGCTGGCGACGAAGGTGCGGGAGCTCGACGGATCTGAGGCGCTCACGTCGGTCCCCGCCCGCGCTCCCGCCAGCGGGTTGTCACTGGGTGCGTTCCTCCGGCGGATCCTGGGCTCGCGCCCCGGGGCGCCCGCCGCCGATCGCCTGCCTGAGGAATCGGAAATGCCGGGCCCCCGGCTCACGTCCGGCGCGACGCCGCAGTCGATGCTGGCCGAGGCCTTCGACGACGAGCCACCGATGGGGCCGCCGCCGGGGTCGCCGAGCCGGCCCGCCGCCGACAGCCTGTCGCTGGATGCGGTGTTCGGCGAGGACGCGGGCCGTTCGTCGCAGGCGGACGCAGAGGCGCCCCCCACCGTTCCCGAGACTGCCCCCGCCCCCGCCCCGGCCACAGCCTCCCCTCCGAAGGGCGGGTTCTCGTTCGATGAGTTCTTCGGCGCCGGGGGAGGGCCCGCGCCGGAGACGGCGGCCGCACCGGCGCCCGCCGCGCCCGCCTCCCGTGCCTCCACCCGCCAGTCCCGACCCGTGGCGCCGATGGAAGATGCGGGCGACCTCGACCAGTTCCAGGCGTGGCTCAAGGGTCTCAAGTCCTAGTGCGCGTCGCGGTACTGAACGGGCCGAATCTCAATCTGCTGGGGGAGCGTGAGCCGGAGATCTACGGGGCGGTGACGCTCGCGCAGATCGAGGCCAGCGTCCGGGAGCGCGCTCGCGCGCTGGGTGTGGAGTGCGTGTTCAGCCAGACCAACCACGAAGGCGAGCTGGTCGACGCCATCCAGAAGCTCAAGGGCTCGGCGGACGGAGCGATCGTGAACGCCGCCGCGTTCACCCACACGAGCCTCGCGGTCCGCGACGCGCTGCTCGCGGTCCGGGTTCCGTTCGTCGAAGTCCACCTCTCCAACATTTTCGCGCGCGAGCCGGAACGGCGCCGCTCCGTCCTGGCCGACGTGGCCGTGGGTGTGGTGGCGGGCTTCGGCGCGGACAGCTACCGACTGGGCCTCGAGGGGCTTGTGGCGCATCTCGCCGCCCGCCGTGGCCGCTGATCCCCGTCCCGCCCGCCGCGGGGCGCTGACCGAGTCCCTCGCCGCGCAGGGCCTGGACGCCCTGCTGATCACCGCCCGCGCCAACGTGCGGTACCTCACGGGCTTCAGCGGGTCGGCGGGCATGGTGGTGGTCACGCCGGCCGAGGTCCTGCTGGTGACCGACTTCCGGTACGACGAGCAGGCGCGGGAAGAAGCGGGCGGCGCGGCCCGCGTCGAGGTCGAGCGTACCAGCGTCTGGGACCGGCTGTTCCGCGAGATGTCCCGCCTGGGCCCGCTCGAAACCGTGGGATTCGAGGGACACGCCCTCACCGTCCGGGAAGCCGAGCGGCTGGTGGCGGGCGGGAAGCCCTGGCGATGGCAGCCGGCCGGAGAGCTGGTCGAGGCCCTCCGGGTGCGGAAGGACGAGGGCGAAGTGGCGGCCATCCGGGACGCGGCGGGGCTTGCGGGCCAGGCGCTGCAGGCCACCCTCGCGCGAGTGCGTCCCGGGCTGTCGGAGCACGAGATCGCCGGGATGCTGGAGAGCGCGCTGCGCCGGCTGGGGAGCGAGGCGCACCCGTTCCCGACCATCGTTGCCTCGGGACCGCGCAGTGCGCTGCCCCACGCGCGCTCGAGCGCACGCGTGGTGGCGGCCGGGGAATGGCTGCTGATCGACTTCGGCGCCACGGTGGATGGGTACGCCTCCGACATCACCCGGACGGTGGTGGCGGGCGCGCGCGCGACCGACGCGCAGCGGGCGCTGTACGACCTCGTGGCCGGGGCGCAGCGCCGGGCCCGCGAGGGGGTGCGGGCCGGGCTGACGGGCCGGGATGCCGATGCGCTGGCCCGGGATCCCATCACGGCGCGCGGTTTCGGGGACGCCTTCGGGCACTCCCTGGGGCATGGGCTGGGACTCGACGTGCACGAGG